>NZ_JBILQL010000081.1:0-10946 GCF_044373165.1 Flavobacterium sp. | reverse complement strand
ATGATTGTCATTTTAATAGTGGGTGGGATACTCATTGGTTTTGGTTCCCGTTATGCCGGTGGCTGTACTTCGGGTCATGCTATATCGGGTTTGAGTAACTTACAATTACCTTCTTTAAAAGCGGTCATCGGATTCTTTATCGGTGGTTTGTTGATGGCGCACTTTATTTTACCTCTAATTTTTTAGGTTATGAAATTTTTAAAATACATTATAGTAGGATTCGTTTTTGGTATTGTTTTGACCAAAGCTGAAGCGGTTTCCTGGTACCGAATTTACGAAATGTTTCATTTTCAATCGATACACATGTACGGCATTATAACGGTGGCGATCATAACCGGTTTGATAGGGATTCAAATCATCAAACGAAAACAAGTAAAAGATATTGACGGGAATCCGATTTCCATCCAAGACAAAGAAAAAGGCAATGTGCGCTATTGGGTTGGCGGTATTTTATTCGGCTTGGGTTGGGCTTTGGTCGGCGCTTGTCCAGGACCAATTTTTATTCTGCTGGGATCAGGATTTTTGAGTGTTGGTTTGATATTGTTCGGAGCGGTTTTTGGCACCTTTTTATATGGTTTGCTGAAAGATAAGTTGCCTCATTAATAGTTAAAAGTGTGATATTTGTCACACTTTTTTTTTGTGGGCTGTTTTACCTTTGTAGAAAAGATAACCCTATGAAAACTACGCTTAGAATTCAGAATTTAAAATGTGGCGGTTGTGCCAATACCATAGTGTCCCAATTAAATGCATTAAATAAGGTAAGCGACGTTTCGGTGGTTGTTGACAAAGCCGAAGTCACCTTGCAACATGAAGATGAATTGGCGCTATTGAATGCCAAAGAGACTTTAAAACTAATAGGCTATCCCGAAGAAGGAGAAGTCAATTCGTTTGGAACCAAAGCCAAGTCTTATGTGAGTTGTGCCATTGGAAAAATGAGTTAAAACAGGATTGGATTTGAACAGATTTTTTGGTTACACATCGAAAATTTTAGTCGGTAACTGATTCTTCCGATATATTTGTTTAATCAATAACCAGATATCAAAATCAACAACAACCCAAGATTTTTGTTGATACCATAACTAACCCTGTTATCTTATCAACTTTAGCCACCTTTTTCTACGGAATCAGGTGGTTTTTTAATCTGCTAACCTTCGAAGTTTATTGCGGTCTTGCAATTTGATGCGTTTACCGTCAAGTTCAATTAAACCTGATTTATTTAATTCAGATAATAATCTGATGCAACTTTCGGTAGCAGTTCCGATCATTCCCGCTAATTCTTCGCGAGACAATTGTAGTTTTAAACTACCGTCTTCATTTTTTCCAAAAGTATCCTCTAAATAAATTAAGGTTTCCGCCAATCTTTCTTTCACATTTTTTTGTGCCATAGAAACCATGTGGTCATCCGCTTCTTTTAAGTCTCCACAAATGGTTTTCATAACGTTCATCGAGAAGTTATTATTGGCATTAAAGAATTGCATGATTTCGGTCTTAGGAATAAAACAAACTTCCATGTCTTCCAAGGCAACCGCGCTTAAATTGGTTGGTTCTTCACTTATCATAGAACGCTGACCTAAAAGTTCCCCCGGTTTAACCAATTTTACAATTTGATCTTTTCCATTGGCACTGAGCTTTGTCATTTTGCAAACGCCGTCTTTCACACAGTAAATGCCGTGAGTGGTTTCTCCTTCTTCAAAAATTGTTTCTCCTTTTTTGATGGTATAAGAAGTCTTGCAATCGGCCATTCGCAATAGTTCGTCTTTGTTCAAGGCTTTTAGAGAACTGAATTGTCTAACGATACATTGTTCACATTTACTCATGGTACTTTTATTGGTCACTACAAATATATTTAAAGTATGACAAATATCATATTTTAATTTTTAGGCTTGTGTGACCTTTGTTACAGGTAAAATGAGCAAATTATAAAGTATGAATCCATCACAGTGTTTCCATTGTGGTAACGAAGTTGTAGAAAAAGACGAAATTCTTTTTGACCACAAAAGTTTCTGTTGCAACGGTTGTAAAACAGTCTACGAAATTTTCAGCCAAAACGACTTGTCCTGTTACTATGATTTCCAAGCAGCGCCAGGCGCTACACCACCCGATATTAAAGGTAAATATGATTTTTTAGCCAATGAAACCATTGTTACTAAACTCCTCGATTTCCAAGAAAGTACAACAGCCATTGTTTCACTTTATATTCCTCACATACACTGTAGCTCGTGTATTTGGATTTTGGAAAATCTACAAAGACTTCAACCGGGAATCATAACTTCTCAAGTTAATTTCCCTAATAAGAAAGTCCGCATTACTTATCATCCCGAAAAAACCAACCTCAAAGAAATTGTTGAATTGCTTTGTGCTATTGGTTACGAACCTTACATCAGTTTAGAAAATTACAGCGAAGGGCAAAAGAAAGTCGACCGTTCCTTAATTTATAAACTGGGAGTTGCATTTTTCTGTTTCGGGAATATCATGTTATTGTCGTTTCCCGAATATTTTGAAGTCGGTGAATTTTGGATTGAGCAATACAAAGGTTTTTTCCGTTGGTTGATTTTTGTTTTGTCCTTACCGGCCTTTATTTATTCGGCTTCCGGTTATTATGTAGCCGCTTGGAAAAGCATGAAGCAGGGATTACTCAATATGGAGATTCCGATTGCCTTAGGTATCGTAGTGATGTTTGTTCGCAGTACGGTTGACATAGTCTTCGATTACGGACAGGGTTTTTTCGACAGCATGTGCGGTTTGATTTTCTTTATGTTATTGGGGAAATTATTCCAGCAAAAAACCTATGATTTCTTGTCTTTTGAACGCGATTACAAATCTTATTTCCCCATCGCTATTACCAAACTTTTAGCCAACGGTGCTGAAGAAGCTGTACAAGTATACGATATCCAAAAAGGCAATCGATTGTTGATAAGAAACCAAGAGTTAATTCCGGTTGACGGGATTTTGATTTCTGAGAAAGCATCCATTGATTATAGTTTTGTTACCGGTGAAGCGGTACCGATTGAGAAAAAATCGGGCGATAAAATTTTTGCCGGCGGCAAGCAATTGGGTAAAGTTATAGAAATGGAAGTTTTGTTTTCGGTTTCCCAAAGTTATTTGACCCAATTGTGGAGCAATGATGTATTTCAGAAAAAGGTAGCACAACAATACAAATCCATTACCGATAAAATCAGTCACTATTTCACGCCGGCCTTGTTTTTACTTGCTGTAGTGGCTTTTGGATACTGGATTTTTATTGATGTTTCCACCGCGTTTAATGTATTTACCGCCATACTAATAGTGGCTTGTCCGTGTGCTTTGGCTTTAACCGCGCCTTTTACTTTAGGCAATGTTTTGCGCATTTTGGGCAAACGAAAATTGTACCTCAAAAATGCCATAGTGATTGAGCAATTGGCCAAAGTAGATACTATAGTTTTTGATAAAACCGGCACTATTACTACCAATAAAAAAACTGCTATTACATATGAAGGAGATGTGTTAAACGATACCGAGTTACTTCTCTTAAAAAATGCACTCAGAGGTTCAAATCACCCATTGAGTCGCCGACTGTACGATTTTATTCCGCCTCAAGAAAAAATAGAAGTCAAGCATTTTGAAGAAGTCATAGGGAAAGGTGTTTTTGCCGAGTTAGAAACCGGAACAGTCAAATTAGGGTCTTCTCAATTCCTGCAACACATGAGCGAGAATACGCATAAGAAAACCAAAGTCCATGTAGAAATCAACGGCGTTTACAAAGGCAGTTATGTTTTCAATAACCAGTACCGACAGGGCTTAGAACAGTTGTTTGAAGCGTTGGCAAAAAAATACCAATTAGTGGTTTTGTCAGGAGATAACGATGGTGAACGTAGGATTTTAGAAAAGATGCTGCCGTCAAGTACACAATTGGTGTTCAACCAAAAACCGGAACAAAAGTTAGCCTATATCGATGCTTTACAACAGCAAGGTAAAAATGTAATGATGATAGGTGACGGACTAAACGATGCCGGTGCTTTGGCCCAAAGTAATGTCGGGATTTCCATCTCGGAAAATGTCAATGTTTTCTCACCGGCTTGCGACGGGATTTTAGATGCGAGTCAGTTTCAAAACATAGCTTTCTTTTTAAAGTATTCCAAAAAGGCAATGCTGACCATTTATATGAGTTTCGGGTTGTCGTTATTGTATAATGCGGTTGGATTGAGCTATGCCGTAACGGGCAATTTATTACCGATAGTAGCGGCTATCATTATGCCGTTGAGCACCATAACCATAGTCAGTTTTGTAACTATAATGAGCAATTTTTTTGCTGTAAAGAAATAATAATCGAAGTATGACAAATGTCATATTTTAAGAAATTGGGTGAAAGTAACTTTGTCTAACACAAATTAGAGGTATGAGTGTCATTTATATGTTAATCTCGATAAGTATTGTAGTAGCGGTATTCTTTCTCTACGCTTTTATCAAAGCAGTTAGAGGCGGACAATACGACGACGACTATACGCCATCCGTCAGAATGCTTTTTGACGACGAGCTAGTAAAAGAAACTAACAAAAATCAAATTAATATAACCGAAGAAAAACAATTATAATTATGGAAATGCAACAATTTCAGTATGACAACAAAATTGTAAGGAACTTCATTTACGCCAGTATCGCTTTTGGTGTGGTTGGTATGTTAGTTGGGTTGATATTAGCATTTATGTTTTTATTTCCCAATGTGACCAGCGGAATTTCCTTTTTAAGTTTTGGACGACTCAGACCACTACACACCAATGCGGTCATTTTCGCGTTTGTGGGTAATGCTATGTTTGCCGGAGTGTATTACTCTATGCAACGCTTGCTCAAAGCCAGAATGTTCAGTGACTTTTTAAGTAAACTGCACTTTTGGGGATGGCAATTAATCATTGTAGCCGCTGCAGTAACCCTGCCTTTAGGTTACACTACTTCTAAAGAATATGCCGAGTTAGAATGGCCTATAGATATTGCCATCGCTTTAATTTGGGTGGTATTTGGTATCAATATGATTGGTACTATTATAAAAAGAAGAGAACGTCATATTTATGTTGCTATCTGGTTTTATATAGCCACTTTTGTAACAGTTGCTGTACTTCATATATTTAATAGTTTAGAATTACCGGTTTCTTTCTCCGGAATGAAATCGTACTCCATTTATGCCGGTGTACAAGATGCCTTAGTACAATGGTGGTATGGTCACAATGCGGTGGCTTTCTTCTTGACTACTCCGTTCTTAGGAATGATGTACTACTTTGTGCCGAAAGCCGCTAACCGACCGGTATATTCTTATCGCTTGTCTATCATCCACTTCTGGTCATTAATTTTCATCTATATATGGGCAGGACCACACCACTTGTTGTACTCTGCTTTGCCTGATTGGGCACAAAACTTAGGAGTGGTATTCTCTGTAATGTTAATTGCTCCGTCTTGGGGTGGTATGATCAACGGATTATTAACCCTACGTGGTGTTTGGGATAAAGTACGTACCGATGCTGTATTAAAATTCTACGTAGTGGCGATTACCGGTTATGGTATGGCTACTTTTGAAGGTCCAATGTTGTCGTTGAAAAACGTAAATGCCATTGCACACTTTACCGATTGGATTATTGCTCACGTACACGTTGGGGCTTTGGCTTGGAACGGTTTCTTGTCCTTCGGTATGATTTATTGGTTAATCCCAAGAATGACCAAAACCAAATTGTTCTCTGAAAAATTAGCCAACTTCCACTTTTGGATTGGTACTTTAGGAATTATTTTATACGCTCTTCCAATGTATGTCGCCGGATTTACACAGGCTTCTATGTGGAAACAATTCAAACCCGACGGAACTTTGGAGTATGGTAACTTCTTGCAAACCGTTACGCAAATCATGCCAATGTATTGGATGCGTGCTATTGGCGGAACTTTATATTTGGTTGGTGTTTTAGTATTGGTTTACAATATTGTTAAAACCATCAAACAAGGTGCTGCTATTGAAGACGATGCTGCCGAAGCTCCTGCTTTAGCTACCATCAGTCCAAACCGATTAAAAGGGGAAAAATGGCACTCTTGGTTGGAAAGAAAACCGGTGCAATTTATGTTGTACACTACTGTTGCCATTTTAATTGGTGGTGCGGTTCAAATTTTACCAACTATTTTGGTAAAATCCAATATCCCAACTATCGCAGCGGTTAAACCTTATACACCGCTTGAATTACAAGGTAGAGATTTATACATCCGTGAAGGTTGTGTGAGCTGTCACTCTCAATTGGTAAGACCTTTCCGTTCCGAAGTGGAACGTTACGGAGAGTATTCTAAATCAGGGGAATTTGTTTACGACCATCCATTCCTTTGGGGTTCTAAACGTACCGGTCCGGATTTAGCTCGCGAAGGAGTTCCGGGTAAACCATTCAACGGTGGTAGAGATGACATTTGGCACTTTAACCACATGTATGATCCGCAAAGTATTTCTCCGGGTTCTATTATGCCTAGTTACCAATGGTTGATTAAAAACACCATCGATAACACTACTATTCAAGACAAGATGAGAACCATGGTCACTTTAGGAGTTCCTTATACAGATCAGGAAATTGCCGACGCCATGAAATCTATCGACGCACAGTCTTCAAAAATTGAAGCCAAGTTGTTGACTAACCCTGAAATCAAGAAAGCCTTCGGAGGTGATACAGCTGCTCCGTTGAAAGACAGAGAAATTGTAGCCTTGATTGCTTACTTACAAAGATTAGGAACCGATACACAAGTTAAATCTAAAAAATAACAGTCATGTTAAAGTTTGTCAAACACAATTTGGAAACCATTACCGGCGTAGAAATCTACCCGATAATATCACTGACTATTTTCTTTACAGCCTTTGTATTGTTCACGGTTTGGGCCATGACTTACAGCAAAGAAACCATCAAAAGAGTGAGTGATCTTCCTTTAGAAGACTAAAAAATGACCTTTTAAATAGTAAAAAAATGAAAAAATTATTTCCATCATATGTAAGAGTTCCATTGATTTTTGCCATCGTAATGGTAGCCTTGGAATATTTTATTGACTCTGGCGATCGTCCGGCTTTTATCAAGCATCCTATGGTTGGCCTGTTCTTAGTGGTTTTCCTCTTTTTATTGGTAGCCATTGAAATTGTAATCAATGCAGTGGATAGGGTGACTTATCACATGCTGACTGATGAACAAAGAAAGCAATTGGAAGAAGCACAATCAGTGTCTTTTACTGATAGTAAATGGGTTCAAAATGTAATGAAGTCAATGACCCGCTCTAAATCTATTGAGCAAGAAGCCGATGTAATGCTAGATCACGATTACGACGGGATTAAAGAGTTGGACAACGTTTTACCGCCTTGGTGGGTGAATTTGTTCTATGCTACGGTTATCTTCGGAGCGATTTATTTGGTCAGATTTCACATAGTGGGCGACTATACGCAAGCACAAGAATTTGACCAAGAAGTAGCCGCTGCCCAATTGGAAATTGAAAAAAACAAAGCCAATTCGCCTAAAGAAGAAATTACTTTAGACAAAGTGGTAGCCCTTACCGATGACGCCAGTTTGGGCAAAGGAAAAGAAATCTTCACCAATGCTTGTGCGGCTTGTCACAAACCTGATGGCGGCGGAATTGTAGGGCCTAACTTAACCGATGAATTTTGGATCAACGGTGGTGGGATCAAAAATATCTTCAAAATTATTAATGAAGGTAGTAAAAACAATCCTTCCATGGTAGCTTGGGGTAAAACATTAGAATCTACCGATATCCAAAAAGTAGCGAGTTATGTGTTGAGTTTGCAAGGCACCAAACCGGCAGGAGCCAAAGCTGCTGAAGGGGAAAAATGGGTGGAAGAAGCCGCTCCGGCTGAAAAAGCACCGGCAGCAACAGACACTACAACAGTAGCAACAAAATAATTTGCAAAAGAAAGGTTTTGGGTTATGGCTCAAAACCTTTCTAAATCATACGAATTAACAATTTAATTCAAAAAAAATGGCAACAAATCTTCCGGATGAAAGCTTTAGAGATAGTATTGCTACTATTGATGAGAAAGGGAAAAGAGTGTTCATACATCCTAAAAAACCTTCCGGTCCTTTTTATGATAAGCGAAAATTAGTTAGCTATGCTTTATTGGCTTTCTTGCTTTCTGCTCCTTTTATCAAAATTAACGGGAATCAGTTTTTAATGTTTAATGTCTTAGAAAGACGTTTTAATATTTTCAGTTTTCCTTTTTGGCCACAAGATTTTCACCTCTTTGTGATTTCAATGATCATTGGAGTAGTAGGATTAGCGCTTTTTACAGTAGCTTTCGGGCGCATTTTTTGTGGATGGTTTTGCCCTCAGACCATTTTTATGGAAATGGTGTTTCGCAGAATAGAATTTTGGATTGACGGCGACAGAGCTCAGCAAATCCGATTGCGAAACCAAGCTTGGGATGGAGAAAAAATCAGAAAAAGAGTAACCAAATGGATAATATTCTTTATCATCTCTTTTATCATTGCGAATGTCTTTTTGGCGTATTTAATTGGAAGTGATGAGTTGATCAGATTTATAGAAGAAGGGCCGGCTAAAAACACCAAAACACTAATTGCCTTATTGATTTTTACCGCGGTATTCTATTTTATCTATGCATGGTTTAGAGAGCAAGTTTGTATCATAGCTTGTCCTTACGGCAGAATGCAAGGTGTTTTGTTAGACAATAAAACCATCAATGTTGCTTACGATCACGTTCGTGGAGAAGGAGAAACCGGTAGAGCCAAATTCAACAAAAACGAAAACCGAAAAGCCTTAGGGAAAGGCGATTGTATTGATTGTAAAGTATGTGTACACGTTTGTCCAACCGGAATTGACATTCGAAACGGAACCCAATTAGAATGTATCAACTGTACAGCTTGTATAGATGAATGCGACTCCATCATGGAAAAGGTAGGTTTGCCGAAAGGCTTGATTCGCTATGCCAGTGAAGACGAAATTGTAAAGAAAGAACCGTTCAAGTTGACTACCAGAATGAAAGGTTACATTGCGGTCTTGGCCATTTTAATTGGCGTGTTCATCGGAATGCTATTCTTGAGAAATGATGTGGAAGCCACGATATTGCACATGCCGGGTCAATTGTTCCAACGAGAAGGCAATGTCATCAGTAACATATACAATTACGACATTATCAATAAAACAGAACGTGAGTTTGACAATGTAACTTTCAAATTGGTTGAACCTAAGGGGGAAATTAAACTCGTTGGAAGTCCGTTTGCCAAAGTGCCCAAACAAGGCGCTTCTAAAGGAACTTTCTTTGTAAAAATCAAGGAAAGCGATTTAAAAGAGGAAAAAGTAGTGTTGAAAATTGAAGTTTACAATAACGGTAAAGTCATTGAAACGGCAACAACTAACTTCTTAGGTCCGAGAAATTTTAACTAAAAAAGAATCAAAATGAAAATCAATTGGGGAAAAGGAATCGTCATCGCTTTTGTATTGTTCATGAGCTTTATCTTGTATTTTGTGATTAAAGTACAATCCGACGATAAATACGATAATGAATTGGTGACTCAAGAATATTATAAAAAAGAGAAACTGGTTCAAAATAATATCGAAAGCATTGAAAATGCCAATAACTTGAACGTGAAAGTAGCCATTGCCAAAACCGAAAAAGGGTTGGTCATCAGCTTTCCCGATTCTTTAGAACCCAATAAAATCAAAGGTAAAGTATCCCTTTACAGACCGTCCAACCAAAAGCTGGATTTTGAGACCCTCATCTCATTGTCCGGTTCCGATTTGCTCATACCTAAAAACAATCTGGTTGGCGGTCTATGGGGTATTACTGTGGCTTGGGAATACGAAGGTAAAACGTATTTGAACAAAGAAGAAATTTATTTCTAAAATCTAAAATCTAAATGCTTTACACCGCGCTTCTTTTTGGTTTAATCTCCAGTTTGCACTGCATCGGCATGTGTGGACCGATTGCCATGATGTTGCCGGTTGACCATCAAAATCCAACCAAAAAAGCCCTGCAAATTATCGTGTATCATTTGGGAAGGTTAACCTCTTACGGTATGTTAGGATTGTTATTTGGATTGTTGGGCAGAGGATTTTACATGGCGGGCATTCAGCAACAGCTTTCTGTAGCAGTTGGAGTAGCGATGATTTTATTGGCTATTGTTCCTGAAAAAACATTGGCCCAATACAATTTTTCTAAACCGGTTTACCGATTGATTTCCGGAGTTAAAAGTAGCTTGGGTCAACAGTTTAAACGAAAAACCCCGGACGCATTGTTTACTATTGGTTTGTTTAACGGATTGTTGCCTTGCGGATTGGTTTACGCCGCTTTATTCGGAGCGATTGCCATGCAAAACGTTATGCTCGGAATGGCTTACATGGTGCTTTACGGATTGGGAACGATTCCTATGATGAGTGCTGTAGTTTACGCCAGTTCTTTACTATCAACCCCATTCAGGAGTAAACTTCAAAAGGCGGTGCCTATTGTAACTGTAATCATTGGAGTATTGTTTGTCCTCCGCGGTATGGGATTAGACATCGCTTATATTTCTCCGAGTAATATGAATCTTTTTGTACAAGCCAAAGCTAATTGTCATTAGAATCTCAAACACTTTGAACCATTTAAAACAATAATAAACCCTTAAACTTATAACCATGGAAAAACACGATTTATTACACGAGTTTCCTGAACACCAGGAAAGAATTCACGAGCTTAAGGTTTCTGATGCTCATTTCAGAAAACTATTTGATGAATATCATGAAATTGAACATCAAATTCACAGAATCAATATGGGTTCAGAAGTAGCTAGTGATAATTTTGTGCACGAATTGAAAGCCAAATTATTATTCCTTAAAGACGAATTGTACGCCCATTTGAATAAATAGTAATTGAGTTAATTGATGTAAAAACCACGCCGCCAAGCGTGGTTTTTTTATAGTATCAGTTAGTTAGCCGTCACGATTTTAAAATGAGGGAGTAGG
>NZ_JBILQL010000139.1:0-2778 GCF_044373165.1 Flavobacterium sp. | reverse complement strand
GGTGCAGTTTCGCCTTCGTTGATTCCTATATGTAATAAAGTTCCTGCCGTGAAAGCTTCAAACTCCATGGTGGCTTTATCAGTTTCAATTTCTGCTAAAATATCTCCTTCAGAAACTTTGTCACCCACTTTTTTTAACCAAGTGGCTACGGTTCCTTCCGTCATCGTGTCGCTTAGACGCGGCATAGTGATTTTTGTTGCCATAATTATAGTCTGTGAGGAATGAAAGGATAATTTTCTTGTTCGTATACTACATCGTACAATTGTTGTGCTTCAGGGAAAGGAGATTCTTCGGCAAATGTGGCACATTCTTCTACTAAATCTTTTACTCTTTCGTCAATCACTTCAATCTCTTCATCTGAAGCGTATTTTTTCTCTTTGATGATGTCTAAAACCTGTGTGATAGGATCGATTTTTTTGTATTCTTCGACTTCTTCTTTTGAGCGGTACAATTGAGCATCCGACATTGAGTGACCTCTATAACGGTATGTTTTCATTTCTAAGAAAGTTGGTCCGTCTCCACGACGTGCTCTTTCGATAGCTTCATGCATGGCTTCGGCCACTTTGATTGGGTTCATGCCGTCAACCGGTCCGCAGGGCATTTCATAGCCTAAACCTAATTTCCAAACATCTGTATGATTTGCGGTTCTTTCTACCGAAGTACCCATAGCATAACCGTTATTTTCACAAATAAAAACTACCGGTAATTTCCATAACATAGCCATGTTAAAGGCTTCGTGTAATGAACCTTGACGAGCAGCGCCGTCACCAAAGTAGGTTAGGGTAACACCACCGGTTTCGAAATATTTATCGGCGAAAGCCATTCCGGCACCCACAGGGATTTGAGCCCCAACGATACCATGACCGCCGTAAAATCCGTGTTCTTTTGAAAAAATATGCATAGAACCACCCATTCCTTTGGAAGTTCCGGTAACTTTACCTAAAAGTTCTGCCATTACCTTTTTGGGATCTACACCCATACCGATGGGTTGAACGTGATTTCGGTAAGCGGTAATCATTTTGTCTTTGGACAAATCCATGGCATGGAGTGCTCCGGCTAATACGGCTTCTTGTCCGTTATATAAGTGAAGAAATCCTCTAACTTTTTGTTGAATATAGAGTGCGGCAAGTTTGTCTTCAAACTTTCTCCAAAACAGCATGTCTTCATACCATTTTAAATAAACTTCTCTGGTTACTTCTTTCATTTTTACTTTTCTAAAGTGTTATTTAAGTTTTTATTTTTATTCAACGCAAAATAGTTCACTCACACACAAATTTGCGAAAGGCAAAAGTAAAACATTCCCCGTAAGAAGTAAAATTTAAAAGCAGTAATTTTTGCCTTTTACAAGAAGTTTTTGTCGAAACTTAACGGCAATAAATTTTTAATCGAATCTGATTTATATACTTCGCCGCTCTCGCCCATAAAGTAGATTTCAATGTTGGTGTTTTGCTTGAATTCATATTCGGATATGGATTGTCTGCAAGCACCACAAGGTGGAATTGGTGATTTGGTTTCATTGCTGTCTGATGCAGCAGATATGGCCATTTTAATAATTTTTGCCTCAGGATAAATAGCCCCTGATTGGAAAATAGCGACTCTTTCTGCACAGAGTCCGGATGGATAAGCGGCATTTTCCTGATTAGACCCCAAAACAATTTGATCGTTATCCAAGAGTAAAGCCGCTCCAACTCTGAATTTGGAATAAGGCGCATAAGCTTTTTTTCTGATAGCTACAGCTTGTTGCATTAACGATTGAACTTCTTGAGGCAGTTCATCGGCTGATTGGTAAACCGTAAAAGAGGTGTTGATGTTTATTTGTTGCATTCGAAAAGAATTTATTTCACAATTGAGGAAAAAAAATCCAAATTTCTATTGAAATTTGGATGTTATTTTGATTTAATTTTATCTACTAATATTCTTCGTATTTATCACCAAAGTTAAATGTAAGTGAGAAACGGAGTGTGTTTTCTAATGGGTTTTTTACTTTTGAAGCAGAAAACAGATACGACACATCAACTTTTACTACGTTATATTTAAAACCTGCTCCTAACGAAAAGAATCTTCGTGCTCCTTTTTCAGGACTTTCATTAAAGTATCCTAAACGCATGGCAAAGGAATCTTGGTATAAATATTCTGCTCCAACCGAGTAAGTGAACTCTTTTAATTCTTCGCTAAATCCACCTGGGGCATCATTGAAAGATTTGAAAATTCCTGAAACCCAGTTCACTCTATTGTAGGCAGCATTGTTGGCATCTCTTAATTCAATTTCCTCATTGGTAGTCACTAATCCGTCACCGTCTAAATCAGCACTCTGAGGTGTTGGCACTAAAAGTTTGGCCAATTCAACACTTACTGAGACTTTGTTGTATTCGTCGAAGATAAAGTCATATCCGCCTCCTAATCTCATATTGGCAGGTAGAAAGTTAGCACTATTGTCGTCAGAGGCACCTGCATCATAGTTGATTTTAGGCCCTAAGTTTTGGAAATTGAAGCCTAATCGAAGTCTTCCGTTAAAATCAGCTAAAGCAGTTTCTTCACCTTGATAAAAACCTGCTATATCTACTGCAAAAGAGCTTGCCGGTTCAGCGTCACCTTCACCGGTAGGAATTCTTAAGGAAGATCGTATGTATCTTCCGGCTACAGCCATCGAAAATTTTTCGCTCAATTTTAATGAATAAGATCCATCTAAAGCTAATTCGTTTGGTTTTACAATTTGCGCAGGGTCTTCTGCATTTTGTCTTAATTCAATTTCTCCCAAACCAAAATAGCGCAAACTCA
>NZ_JBILQL010000011.1:0-43053 GCF_044373165.1 Flavobacterium sp. | reverse complement strand
ATATGTACCGACCGGCGATGTTTGTTTCCATTGGCGCTTATGCCAAACCCGAAAACAGAACCCGAGCGTTGACCTTAGTTCGTTTGGCTATTAACTTGGGTTTTGCAGCCGGACCGGCTTTAGGTGGATTAATCATCATGAATCTTGGGTATAGCGGTTTGTTTTGGGCGGACGGGATTACTTGTATTGTAGCCATTCTTATCTTTTGGGTTAAAGTAAAAGAAAAGAAAAAATCGGCTTTCACCGACAAAGAACATCCGGGAGAAATATTAACGTACTCAGTTTTTAAAGACAAACCCTTTTGGCTGTTTTTGTTTACTTGCTTGGTTTCCGGCATCTTGTTTTTTCAAGTCTTTACCACCATTCCACTCTATCACAAAGAGCAATTTAATTTATCAGAATTCCAAACCGGATTGTTGCTCACTATGAATGGTTTATTGGTTTTTTTCTGCGAAATGCCTATAGTAAGTTATGTAGAAAGAAAGAAAATCAATAAAGTAAAAGTTGTGGCTTTTGGAACACTTTTAATGGCCATAAGTATGTTTCTGATGTTAATCAATACTTGGGCTGGAATATTAGTTATTATGATGTTGTTCATGACCTTTGCCGAAATGTTTGCCTTTCCGTTTTCGAATTCAGTTGCTTTAAGTCGCGCACCCAAAGGACATGAAGGTCGCTATATGGCCATTTATACCATGAGCTTCAGTTTGGCTCACATTCTTAGTGCTAAAGTTGGTATGGAAATTATTGAGTACTACAAAACCAATGGCTATCAAATGAATTGGCTTTATATGGGAACCTTGGGATTGCTAGGGACTTTATGTGGTTATTGGGTTTTTAAACTCATTCAAGCTGAAAATAAACCTCTATAAATCAGTCGATTTCCTTTATAATTTCTTTTTAAAACTTAAAATTTAGTTAAATAACTATAAATTTAGTTGTGCAACTACAAAAATAGTTATACGTTTGTTTTGTTCTATTCAGAAAAGGCAAATAAAAACCACATCACCATGCAAAAGTTAACCAACAAAGAAGAAGAAATCATGCAAATTTTATGGAAGCTAAAAAAAGCTTTCGTGAAAGAGGTTTTGGCAGAAATTAGCGAAGACCAACCACATTACAATACGCTTTCTACTATCATTAGAAACTTAGAAGACAAAGGATTTGTTGGACATACCGCTTTTGGCAACACGCATCAATACTATCCTATTGTAAAAATGGAAGAGTACAGAAAACGTTTTATGAATACGGCGATTGACAATTATTTCAACAGTTCGTACAAAAATTTGGTTTCCTTTTTTGCGGAAGAAGAAAAAATTTCAGCCGAAGAGCTCCGAGAAATATTAGCTATCATCGAAAAGAAGCAGTGATATGGAAACCTTATTCATCAACCTTTTAAAGTCGAGCGGACTGATAGCCCTTTTCTATTTGGCTTATCATTTTATGGTGCGAAAAGAGACTTTTTTCAATAGCAATCGATGGTTTTTATTGTTGGGATTGTTCACTTCGCTCCTATTGCCTTGGTTGACCTTTACTAAAGTAATTTATGTTGAAAGACCTAAAATTGCTTTGGAAGATTTAGTGGCTTATTCTACTCAAAATTCAGTTGTCCAACCACAAGTTCCGGTTGCTGAATCATTCGATTGGATGTCATTGATTTGGTTTGGTTATTTGGCTATTGCATTGTTCTTGTTGGTGCGAATAGCGATTAATTTCGCTTCATTATTTCAAATGCTATACAATCAACAAAAAACTAAAAATGAGAGCTTTACCCTTGTTGATTTGAACCAAAATATAGCGCCATTTTCATTTTTTAATTACATTGTTTTCAATTCAACTTTATACACCCAAGAAGAATTGGACAGCATTTTATTGCACGAAAAAGTGCACAGTCGTGAAAAACATTCTTTCGATGTAATGACTGCTAAATTGTTTTGTATTGTTTTCTGGTTTAACCCTTTGGTTTGGTTGTACAAAAAAGCCATCATCCAAAACTTAGAATACATAGCCGATCAAAAGGCGGTACAACAAATAGAGAATCCGAAGGTTTATCAAATGGCCTTACTCAAATCAATTTCTAATCAAAATTGCCTTTCAATAACTAATAATTTTTATCAATCATTAATCAAAAAACGAATCGTTATGTTAAACACCAATCAATCACAACAAAAAAATGCCTGGAAATACTCTATTATTTTACCGGCTTTAATCGGTTTTGTAATGCTTTTCCAAATTAAAACCATTGCCCAGGAAAAAATAGGAAATACAGTTTTGAGCCAAACCCATCCTAACCGGGAAGAAGTTCGCTTGGTAATCGATAAAAACGCCACTGATGAAGTACTTAAAAAAGAAGCTCAAAAGCTAAAAGAAAAGCACGGTGTAACTTTAAAGTATTCTAAAATCAAGCGCAACGACAAAGGAGAAATCACCGGAATTAAAGTCGAGTTCAAAGATAAAAAAGGCAACAAAGGCGTGTCACAAGTAGCCGGTAATGAACCGATTGCTCCTATTCATTTTTACAAAAACGATGACACCATTGGATTCGGCAAACCCAAACTAATGCGCGTATTGGCTAATGTTCCCGGACTAAAAGGTGAAGACAGCGAAGCCTTAGTATTTAAATTTGCCGGAGACAGTTTGGCGGAGATGAATGACTTTAATTTTGATTTTGATTTCGAAATGCCTGAACATCCTGAGTTCCCGGAAATGCCCGAGTTACCTGAAGCTTTTGCCTGGCAAGATATGGATAAAGCCAAAATCATGATTCGCAAAGGAACGCAAAAACCTTTGGTAATCATCAACGGTAAAGTGATTGCTGATGATACTGAAATTGAAAAAATCATTAAAGATGCTGATGACAATGGAGAATTCAATATAAAAATTGAAACTGATGAGGATGGCGAAGACAAACAGGTGTTCATTAATGGTGAAGATATCGCCAAAGTCAGAGGCAATGCTATGAAAAACGCACAAATCCAAATCCAAAAAGTGAAACCGGAAATTCGCATGCAAATAAACAAAAGGAGAGAACTAGTGCGTAAAGAAATGCTTCGTGCTAAAGAAGAAATGGAAAAAGCCAGACCGGAAATGGAAAGAGCACGTCGTGAAATGGAATTATCCAGACCTGACATGGAAAAAGCCAAAGCCGAAATGGAAAAGGCCAGAGCAGAAATGATCAAAGCCAAAGAAGAAATGATCAAAGCCAAAGCCGAATTGGAAAAAGCCAAAGCCGATCTCAAAAAAACAACTCAAAAAAGTTAAAATTTTGTCAATCTGTCCTTTTTGAATCTCACAAGTTTATAAGTTTGAATCATTATTGTTTAACCATAAATAAATTCTTTATCTTATGAAAAAGTTATTTAATCTAATAACCTTATTATCATTGACTTCCTTTTTCAGTATGGCACAAACCCAAAGCCAATCTTTTTCTCGAAATCATCAATCTGCCAATAACAATGTAGTAATGACGTGGAACAAGAACACTCCTGAGCAGGAAATGAAAGACGACATTAAAGCGTTAAAAGAGTATGGTGTAAACATTAAATACAATAACGTAAAACGCAATAACAAAAACGAAATCACAGCTATTGAGGTTGCTTTTGAAGACCAAAGCGGCAGTAAAGGTAATTTGAGTTACAATTCTCCTAAACCGATACCAACAATTAAGTTCTACAAACAAGGCGATTCCATGGGATTCGGCGAACCGGAAAACAGTTTGGACAACAATCCTTTCTTCAGCAGTATTTCGGGTGAGGATATGATGAAAAAGTTCCAATTCAATTTTGACAACGACAGTATATCGGTAGATAAATTCGATTTTCAAATCCCGGGAAGACAAGGTTTCAGCCAAGCGAAATCCAGAATCAAAATCTTAAGAGATGACAGAAAACCTTTGGTTCTCGAAGATGGTAAAGTAATTGAAGGTGGCGAAGATTACACTCAAGAAGAAATAGATGAAATCCAAAAAAACAATCAGAATGATTTGTTTTCTAAGAAAGAATTTCCGGGATTTAACTTTAGTCAAAACGACGATATAGCTGAACAAATGAAAAAAATGCAAGAACAAATCGACCGATTGATGAAGCACAACAAACTGGAAAATGAAGAATCAACCGATAAAGACTTAGAAGATTCTAAAAAAGAATTGGAAAAGGCCAAAAAAGAACTCGAGGAAGCCAGAAAGGAAATCAAAAAAACAAAATCAAGCTTAAAAACGCAAAAGACTTAAAAGATTAAAACCGCACTCCGCGGTTTTTTTTATTTTTGCTGCAAATAAAACAATGATGTATAAAGTTTTAGCCCAATTAAACAAACTAGTATTGCCCAGTTTCACCAAAAAAGGGTTAGATCCGGCCAAAGCCAAAAAATGGCAATTGGCTATATTGGCTTGGCGGTATTATGTTACTACAAAAGCTTTGGGCAACTAAACCATAAAAAAAGTCTACATTCTCCTGTAGACTTTTTGCTTTTTTAAGTGACCTCGACTGGATTCAAACCAGTAACCTTCTGAGCCGTAATCAGATGCGCTATTCAGTTGCGCCACGAGGCCTTTTTGTGGGTGCAAATATAGGTATATTTGAGAAACTTGCAAATCAAAAGTGATTTAAAAACTAAAAAAAAGACAAAACATTTGCAATTGACTGGTTATGAAAACCATTCACTAATAACTTTTTTTATGGATATAAATCCGATTCTATCTAAATCAATTTCATTTCGCTTTAGCCAAACCAAATCTTGTATTTCGTCTTTAGCCGATACAGCAACACTATCTGATAACAATGGACATTCATAAAAAATATCCATCGTTCGGTAAGCGACATTTTTATATAAGTAGTTGTTGGGTGAAGTGGTTATATAACGTAAGTTTCTTTGATTAATTTTTAAGCCTAATTCTTCTTCAACTTCTCTGCAAGCCGCTTCTTCAGCAGTTTCTCCCGGATCGATAAAACCGCCGGGCAAATCTAGTTTGCCTTTGTCGGGCTCCACATTTCTTACCGTAAACAAGATTTTGTCTTCAAAAGTAAATACCAAAGCTACTGCTGCCGCTATGTTATGGTATAACACAAAATCACAACTTTTACAATGGAATTTAAAATTGTTGGTGTACTCAAAATTTTGCGAACTGCAATTCGGACAATAATTAAAAAAAGAAGTGCCTTCTGTCATGATTATAATTTACCGAATACTGTATTTTCTTGTTCGGTTACCCTAATAAAAGTAGTTCGTTTGGTCAATTCTTTCAATTTTGAAGCACCGACATAGGTACAAGTACTGCGCAATCCGCCTAAAATATCGTGTAAGGTATCAATCACATCACCTTTAAAAGGTACTTTAACAGTTTTACCCTCGCTGGCTCTGTACTCTGCCACGCCGCCCACGTGCTTTTTCATGGCTGTTTCCGAACTCATGCCATAAAACTCTTTAAATTTTTCGCCATTAACTTCCACTAAATTTCCGCCACTTTCGGTATGTCCGGCCAACATGCCGCCGAGCATTACAAAATCGGAACCCGCACCAAAAGCTTTGGCTACATCGCCCGGAATAGCACAACCGCCATCACTAATGATGTGTCCGCCCAAACCGTGAGCTGCATCGGCACATTCAATAATGGCCGACAATTGCGGATAACCCACACCGGTTTTGACCCGAGTAGTACAAACGGAACCCGGACCAATACCAACTTTAATAATATCGGCACCTTCGAGTAATAGTTCTTCCACCATTTCTCCGGTAACTACATTGCCGGCTATGATAACCTTATCCGGAAATTGTTTTCGAGCTTGCCTCAAAAAATCAACAAAATGTTCCGAATAACCATTAGCGACATCAATACACAAGAATTTTAATTGCGGATGCAGTTCAAAAATCGCATTGATTTTTTTAAAGTCGTTTTCCCCGGTTCCGGTGCTCACCGCTATGTAATCGCAAACATTTCCCGGAGCGTTTTTTAAGAAGTTACCCCATTGTTCAACTGAGTAATGTTTATGAATAGTAGTGAAGAGCTTTTCTTTAGACAAAGCCAAAGCCATTTCAAACGTACCTACAGTATCCATATTGGCCGCCATAATTGGAATACCGGTCCAAATATGTGTGCTGTGCAAAAATTTAAATTCACGTTCTAAAGACACTTGAGCCCTACTGTTTAAGGTGGAGCGTTTTGGTCGAATCATGACATCTTTAAAGCCCAGTTTTAAGTCGGTTTCAATTCTCATACAACTAAAGTTAGATTACTATCAAATGTATCATTTATCGGTATTTGATATTTTAAAAAGTGATGGAGATGGATTAAATTTTATCAACAATTGTTAGTAAGGGCTTGCGAATTTATTTAGTAGATTTACCGCTTAAAATTACGCTATGGCCTCAGACTATATTTTAGACCAAGAATTCCAATTCGACATTTTTGACGACGACAATACCCAATACAAAGAATTTGAAAATTGTACGTTCAGACATTGTGATTTTACCAATTGTACTTTCAAAACCATTTCGTTTGTGGATTGTACCTTTTTCGATTGTAATTTCAAAGATGCCAAAATCAACTACGTTTCGCTACGAGGTGTTTGGTTTAATAAATGTAATTTCACCAATGTCAATTTTGCCATGACCGACCAAGTGATTTTTGAATTTCACTTTAAAGATTGCTTGTTGGATTATGCCAAGTTTTATGCTTTAAAATTGAGAAAAATGCAATTCATCAATTGTAGTATGATTTCGGTTGATTTTATGGCTTGTGATTTAACCGAAGCTTTATTGGACAATTGCAACTTGCGAAGAGCAGTTTTTATTGACACCATTGCCAATAAGGCCGATTTTTCCACCAGTTATGATTACGCTTTTGATCCCGAAAAGAATAAAATTAAAAAAGCCATCTTTTCGGTTGAAGGTTTGAAAGGTTTATTGGAGAAATACGATATTGTAGTTAAATAATTTTACCGTCTTCCATGGTAATAATTCTTTGTGTCCTTTCGGCAAACTCGTTGTCATGCGTAACAACCAAAAGTGTTTGATAATGGTCTTGGGTCAAGTGTTTAAAAATGTCAAATACAATATCGCTGTTTTTCTTATCTAGATTTCCGGTCGGCTCATCGCCCATTATAATTAGCGGTTTATTAATTAAAGCACGAGCAATTGCAACTCGTTGTTTTTGACCGCCGCTGAGTTGGTTTGGCATTTTCAAAGCCTGCTCTTGCATTCCCAGCGTTTTGAGGTGTTCCATGGCGTTGTGCTCAATTTCTTTTTCAGAAAGTTTGTTGAGTTTCATGCCCGGTAACATTACATTTTTCAAGACATTGTACTCCGAAAGCAGGTAATGAAATTGAAAAACAAATCCTATCTTTTCATTCCGAAGCCTAGCCAATTCTGTATCCGATTTTCCGGTGATGAGTTCTTTGTTAATGAACAACTGTCCTTCATAATCCGTATCCATAGTGGATAACAAATAGAGTAAAGTTGATTTTCCGCAACCCGATTTACCAACAATCGAAACAAACTCACCATGATTGATGCTCATGTCAATGGATTTCAAAACCTGAAACTGTATCGGATCGTAAAAATATTTGGTTAAACCTTTGGTCTCTAAAACTTTATCGTTCATCTTTACTTTGTCTAAATTTCAGCCTCGAATATTGTTTAAATCTATATGCGAAATACTCCTGCATTCGTGCTATAATTATTTTCCTCTAATAATTTCCACCGGATCAATCTTGCTGGCTTTAAGCGCCGGAAGCAAACCGGCAATAAAAGTTGTTACCAAAGCAAAGACAATTCCGATAATATAAAACAACGGATTATAATTGATTGGATAGGTACTGATAGTTGGAAGCGCAGCTGTATTGAAAGGAATATTATCAATGATTTTAGTAAACCCAAATCCGAATACCAATCCGAAAACACCACCGGTTAGTCCAATAATCATGGATAAGGAAATGAAAATCCATTTTACATCATTGCCGGAAAATCCAGTAGCTTTTAGAATGGCAATACTGTCCATCTTTTCAAAAATCATCATGTTCAGGATATTGTAGATTCCAAATCCGGCGACTATCAATAACACTATCCCAACAGCATAAGAAATGATACTTCTAACAGAACTTCCGGTTTCAAATTGCGAATTCGCGGTTTGGTAATCGATGGCATCTAAGTCAAATTTGTTGTGGAATTCCTTTGACAAAGTCGGAGCCGAAGTAATATCGTGTAACTTAATTTGGATATCGGTAATGTAATTAGTGGCTTCTCCTAATAATTTTTGAGTCGTTTCTAAAGAAGTATAACTGCTTACATCATCTACTTCTGCAATACCTATTTGGGAAATGCCAACTATTTTTAAAGAAGCCAAATTGCCTTTAGCAGTAGTGATTTTTACAATATCACCCTTAACTAAAAGCATTTTATCAGCCAATCCTTTCCCTATAATGATACTGTTGTTTTGCTCTAAATCGGCTATTTTTCCTTCAATGATATAATCGCTGAGCGCAAACAATTTTTCTTCTGCCGGAACATCAATTCCGTTAATTACACCCGAAATTTCAATAGTACCCGAATTGAAAAATACGGGTGAAGTTATTTTGGGCGCCACATCCACTATGCGCTTGTCTTGCTTTAAATAATGAATAATGGCTTTGCTGTTGTATATGGATTTGCCGCGGTCTTTCGGTTTGATTGAAGAGATAAAATTGACATCATTCTTATGTTTTTCCGAAAGCATTATAGGCTGATTTTCAGAAGGTTTGATTTCGTTATATAAACGAATATGTGGCGTTCTGTTGAGCATTAATCCATCGAGCAAATCATTCAACCCATTCATGAAACTCACTAAAGAAATAAACATGGCTATCCCAAAAGTAACCCCAACGGCAGCTACTATGGTTTGCTTCAATCGGGCCCGAAGTAAGTGTAAGGCAATATTGAATATTAGTTTAAAGTTCATTACTTAGGTTTGTAAATGGTTTCGTCAGCAGTCAATCCGTCTAAAATTTCAACGTTTTGATAATCGCTTAACCCAATTGTAACTTTGCGTTTTTCATCCTCATTGACTAATACAAATTCATTATCCACCAAATAACTTTTCGGGATGGTTAAAGCCTCTTTTTTGGTTTGGATAATAATATTAGCCTCGGCAGTTAGATTAGGATACAACTTACCCGGAGGATTGGAGAAATGCGCTTCTATTTTAAAAGTCCGGGATCGTTCGTCCATAATCGGGTAAATCTTATCCACCGTAGCTTCAAAAGCCTCGCCTTTGTAACTGTCCATAGTTACGACTAGTTTTTGGCCCAATTTTACGCGAACCATATCATTTTCATCTACATCCAATTCGAGCAAATAAGTGTTTTTTCCTATAACAGCCAAAGGTGTTTGGGGATTTATCAAAGTCCCTTCTTTTACCAAAACATCAAACAACTCTCCGCTGATGGCACTTTTCACGGTAAAGTCACTTTGGGATTTGGCGTTGATTTTAAGGTTGATATTGCTTCTGCTTTGCTCGTTTTTTAATTGAGCTTTCAATTGGGATAGTTGCTTAACTGCAGCTTCGTAATTGGATTTGGAATTCTTATAAGCCAATTCTACCCTTTCATATTCCACTTCCGAAATTATGTTGTACTGTTTGATATTCTTATTTCTGTTGTAAACCGATTGATCTAAAGCCAACTTGTCTTTGGCTACTTGGACTTTGGTTTCCATTTCGGCTATCTTATCTTGGATGTAGCGGTTGTTTTCGTTGCTTAATTGATAAGCCAACCTTGCGTTCTCAGTATTCAAAACTGCTTTATCGCTTTCAATTTGAAACAAGTCTTGTCCTTTAACAATAGTTTGCCCGGCGGTGACATTAATTTTTTGCAACACACCACTTACCGTTGCGTAAACGGTATATTGATTTGCTGATTTCACCACACCCGAGGCATAAACACTTTGTGTAATATTCCCTTTGGTTGGTTGGATCGCACTATCGTCTTTTAAGGAACAGGAAAATAATCCCAGGAGTGCAGATAAATAAAGAACTTTTAGCAATTTCATTAAACTTTGGTTTTTATGAATTTTGTCTTCCAAATTTACGACAATTGCGGTGGAGAAAGCCTAACATTTATCATAAAAAAAACCTCCAAAAGGAAACTCTTGAAGGTTTGTTTTTATTAATATTAAAAAGGATTAGTAAACAAAAATCGCTCTCTCGCCCATCATCTCGTTAACTTCATCAGCAATGTCTTCTAACAATTCATCATTAGTAGCATTCATCAAAACCCTGTCGATTAAATCTACTATGGTTTCCATATCGCTTTCTACTAAACCGCGAGTGGTAATAGCAGGTGTTCCCACGCGAATTCCGGAAGTGACAAAAGGTGATTTATCGTCAAAAGGCACCATGTTTTTGTTCACGGTTATTTCGGCTTTGCCCAAAGCAATTTCGGCGTCTTTACCGGAAATATTTTTATTTCTTAAGTCAATCAACATCATGTGGTTGTCTGTTCCACCGGAGATTAAGTGGTAACCTCTTTTTACAAAAGCTTCCGCCATGGCTTTGGCATTTTTTTGGACTTGCATCGCATAAGTAAAGAACTCATCGGATAAAGCTTCACCAAACGCTACAGCTTTCGCGGCTATAATATGCTCCAATGGACCGCCTTGATTTCCCGGGAAAACCGACATGTCCAAAACATGTGACATCATTCTGATTTCTCCTTTTGGAGTAGTTAAACCCCAAGGATTTTCGAAATCTTTCCCCATCATAATCATACCACCTCTTGGGCCACGTAGGGTTTTATGGGTTGTTGTAGTTACGATATGACAATGCGGAATCGGATCATTCATTAATCCTTTGGCAATTAAACCGGCAGGATGCGAAATATCGGCTAATAACAAAGCGCCAACGCTATCGGCAATTTCTCGGAAACGCTTGAAATCCATATCGCGTGAATAGGCAGAAGCACCTGCGATAATCATTTTCGGTTGCTCTTTCGTAGCGATTGCTTGGATTTTATCGTAGTTTAACACTCCGGTTTCTTGCTCTACACCATAAAACACCGGACTGTATAATTTGCCTGAGAAATTTACCGGAGAACCGTGTGTTAAGTGACCGCCATGAGACAAATCAAACCCTAAAATCTTATCACCCGGTTTCAAACAAGCCGCAAAAACGGCAGTATTGGCCTGAGAACCGGAATGGGGTTGTACGTTTACATATTCCGCACCAAACAAAGCTTTGGCTCTGTCGATGGCAATTTGCTCAATCACGTCTACTACTTCACAGCCACCGTAATATCTTTTTCCGGGATAGCCTTCCGCATATTTATTGGTTAGTACAGAACCGGCTGCTTCCATTACCTGATCACTTACAAAGTTCTCAGAAGCAATGAGTTCGATTCCCTGAATTTGTCTTTCTTGTTCTTCAAGGATTAAGTCAAAAATTTGTTCGTCGCGTTGCATTTCAATATATTTCGTTAAATTAAGGTCAAAATTACGAAAATCGTTTGTTAAATTAATAGTTAATGATATATTTGATTGCTAATTTTTCAACAACTAAATCAACAGCATCATGCCCAATACAACCAACAATCCCAATCGAAAATCATGGCTTAATGTTCCTCAGAATAGTGACTTTCCGATTCAAAATATTCCTTTCGGTGTTTTTCTTACTAAAGACGATGTCATCACTATAGGAACCCGAATTGGAGATTACGCCATCGATTTGGGTGCCTTACAGCAATTAAACTATTTTGAGGGTATTGATTTAACCGATGATATGTTCATGCAAGACACGCTGAACGATTTTATTTCCGATGGAAAAAAAACTTGGCGTTTGGTAAGAAATCGCATCGGTGATATTTTTGACAGCAACAACCCTAAACTCAGAGATAATCCGGAACATCGAGAAATTGTCATCTTCACCATGGATGAAGTTGAAATGCAATTGCCTGTATTGATTGGCGACTACACCGATTTCTATTCCAGTAAAGAACATGCTACTAATGTCGGGAAAATGTTCCGCGATCCAGCTAATGCATTGTTACCCAATTGGCTTCACATTCCCGTAGGTTACCACGGCAGAAGCTCAACCATTATTCCATCGGGTATACCCATTCACCGACCAATGGGACAAACACTACCTAACGGTGAACCTACGCCTGTTTTCGGTCCGTCTCGCTTAGTCGATTTTGAATTAGAAACTGCTTTTATCACTACCGATGCGAATATTATGGGTGAAAATATTCCGGTAACCGAAGCCGAAGATTACATTTTCGGGATGGTTTTATTAAATGATTGGAGTGCCCGTGACATTCAGAAATGGGAATATGTGCCGCTTGGACCATTCTTGGCTAAAAACTTTGCGTCTTCCATTTCACCTTGGATTGTAACTATGGATGCTTTGGAACCGTTTCGTTGTAAAGGACCGCTTCAGGAACCAACACCACTTCCCTACTTGCAACAAAAAGGGAAACACGCTTTTGACATTAGCTTAGAAGTTTATATTGAGCCTGAAAATGTGGAACCAACTTTGGTTTCCAAATCCAATTTCAAATACATGTATTGGTCAATGTCGCAACAATTGGCACACCACACTTCAAACGGATGCCGTGTAAACTCGGGCGACATGATGGGTTCGGGAACCATTTCCGGTCCAACTCCGGATAGCTTTGGTTCGATGTTGGAGCTGACTTGGGGTGGCAAAAATCCTATCGTAATGAAAGATGGTACTGAGCGTAAATTCATCAACGATAATGATACGGTTATTATCAAAGGACATTGTCAAAATAGTTCCGTCCGAATTGGATTTGGTGAAGTTAGTACAAAACTTTTACCTCCTTTTGTCAGAAAATAGTTTTCAAGAGCAACATTACAATTTAAATAAACAACAACACAATTCAATTATAATGAAAAATACCGCTTTAACACACATTCATGAAAGTTTAGGAGCTAAGATGGTTCCGTTTGCCGGATACAATATGCCGGTACAATATGAAGGTGTGAATGCCGAACATGAAACCGTGAGAAATGGTGTAGGCGTTTTCGATGTGTCACACATGGGTGAATTTTTACTAACCGGTGACCATGCCTTGGCACTAATACAAAAAGTAACTTCTAACGACGCTTCGGTTTTAGAAATCGGACGCGCACAATATTCTTGTTTGCCTAATAATGACGGCGGCATTGTAGACGATTTAATCGTGTACCGAATGAAAGAAAACCAATATTTGTTGGTGGTAAACGCTTCTAATATTGAAAAAGATTGGAACTGGATTGCTTCACACAATGATTTAGGCGTTGACATGCAAAACCTCTCTGACGACTATTCTCTTTTAGCCATACAAGGGCCGAAAGCGGTAGAAGCCATGCAGTCACTGACTTCGATTGATTTAGCCGCTATCAAATACTATCATTTTGAAGTTGGGCCGTTTGCCGGAGTTGAAAATGTGATCATTTCTGCAACTGGCTATACCGGTTCGGGTGGGTTTGAAATTTATTGCAAAAATTCGGAAGCAGAACAAGTTTGGAATAAAGTATTCGAAGCCGGCGCAGCTTTCGGAATCAAGCCAATTGGTTTAGCCGCTCGCGATACCCTTCGTTTGGAAATGGGATTCTGCTTGTATGGCAACGATATCAACGATACCACTTCACCCATCGAAGCCGGTTTGGGCTGGATAACCAAATTCACCAAAGACTTTACCAATTCCGAAAATCTGAAAAAACAAAAAGAAGCAGGTGTTTCTCGCAAACTCATTGGCTTCGAATTAGTAGAAAGAGGTATTCCGCGTCACGATTATGAAATTGTTGACGCCAATGGTAATAAGATTGGGATAGTTACTTCGGGAACCATGGCGCCATCATTAGGAAAAGGCATCGGAATGGGTTATGTTACAACCGAATTCGCAGCCGTTGATTCGGATATCTTCATCCAAATCAGAAATAATAATGTAAAAGCCAAAGTAGTCAAACTCCCTTTCTACAAAAAATAATAATGTGATAAAATCCTTATTAACAGCTTTAGTTTTTCCTTTCTTTCTCTTTGGGCAAACCGAAAAGAATCCTTGTGAAACGGTTTCAAAAATCAACAAGCTGATTCAGGATTTTCACTACAAGCCTAAACCGATAGACGACAGTTTATCGGTTTATGTTTTTAAAACTTTTTTAAGTCGACTCGACGAAGACAATCGTTTGTTTATCGAACCCGAAATCAAAGCCTTGGAGAAGCACCAATACCAAATTGATGATTATTTGAACAACAATTCGTGTGCTTTTTTAGAAGATTTTTATTTGGCTTACACCAAAACTACTGAGCGATACAACAGACTATTGCAAAATATAAAAAAAGAGCCTTTTCCCTTGAGCAGTAGCGAACAAGTACAGTTTTCCCGCAATGCTTTTCCGTATGCCAAAGAAGAAAAAGAACTAAAACATCTTTATAAAAAAAGATTGCTCTTCAATGTTCTTAGAGATGTTGCCGAATTGAGTACTAACAAAGATTCACTTACCCAACACTTTGAAAAATTAGCCGGCGACAGCAAAGCGAAAGTATTTGAAAAATTCGAATGCAAAACAGAGCGTTATGCTTTAACAAAAACCGAGTTCTACAGTTTGTTTTTCAGTACCTTCTGCTCCTACTTCGATCCGCACACCGATTATTTCTCAGAGAGTGATAAATCGTCTTTCTATGCTACCGTAAGTTCAGACAATATGACTTTCGGTTTTTACTTTTCCATGAGCGAAAAAGATGAAATGACTGTAGAAGAAGTCATTCCCGGCAGTGCTGCTTATTTTAGTGAAAAAATTGATAAAGGTGATCAATTGTTGAAAGTGGTTCACCAAAACAATGAATACCAGATTGCATGTTCTTCAATGAAAAAAATTGATGAAATCATCAGCTCTAAAGAATACACAACGGCCGATTTTACTTTCAGAAAAAAAAGCGGTGAAATCTACAGCGTTAAATTGAATAAAAAAGTCATGAAAGACTATCAAAATAACGTTTACAGTTTCAAACTTAAAAAAGGTGATGCTCATTTCGGCTACATCAGAATTCCGAGTTTTTATGCCACTTTCGAAAACGGAAAATCGAGTGTTAGTAATGATGTCGCCAAAGAAGTCTACAAACTCCAAGAAGACGGTATCAGCGGAATTATTATCGATATTCAAAACAACGGCGGCGGTTCGATGGAAGAAGCGATTAGGTTAAGTGGTCTTTTTATAGACGTTGGACCATTAGCTGTAATGAGCGACGGAAAACAAAAACGAGAAATCCTCAAAGACCAAAATCGCGGCACCATTTATAACGGACCTATGGTGGTCATGATTAACGGTTTTTCGGCTTCTGCTAGTGAATTTTTTGCCAATGCCATGCAAGATTATAACCGAGCAATTATTGTTGGTAATCGCTCTTTAGGGAAAGCCTCAATGCAGCGAATCATTCCATTAGACCAACAAAATCAAGAGTTTGTAAAACTAACCTTGGAAACCTTTTATCGCATTACCGGCAAAAGCAATCAATATACTGGCATCATACCCGATGTTGAAATACCGCTTTTATTTGACAAACAAATGCCGCGTGAAGACAGCAATAAAACAGCTTTAAAAAACGAGGCACTCAACATACAGTTAAAGTACAATCGTTTGGCAAACGAAGCAATGAAATCAAAGTTGGTACAATTAAGCCAGACTCGTCTTCAAAATAGCGATTATGCCAAGCAAGTAAATGAACTTAATGCTAAAATCAATCCGCTATTTGATGGCGATTTACCTCCAATCACTTTACAGTTTACTGCCGTTTTTGATGATGTCAACAAAATAAATTCCCTTTGGAAAACCATTAAATCCACCGGTGAAAAAGAACAAGACATTACCATAGTTCAAAATTCTATCGATATTGAGAATCAAAAGTTCGATGACTATTTAAAAAGTACCAATATCGAAAGAAGTAAGGAAATCAAACAAAATTACCATATTGCCGAAGCGTTGCATATCTTAAACGACAGCATAACCTTTAAACCATAATTTATGAAAAACCGTCTTTTTTTAGTCCTATTTTTTTGTATCAGTTTCAGCTTAAATGCTCAAGAATTCAAAACGCCTGTAGAATACCTCAATTATATCGGTAAAGAACAAGAAAACATTTCGAGAAGCATGTGGAAATACACCTCGGCAGTGGCCCATTCCAAAAGTGCCCGTCGCATTGATAACACCCGTAAATTATTGGTAAAAAGCATACAAACCGCCAGCAAAAAAATAGCCGCACTCAAAGACGGTTACAAAGGCGATATTGAATACCGTAACCAAACGCTGGAATATTTGAGTATATCCGAAAAAAACATCAACGAAGAATACGATAAAATCATCGACATGCAAGAAGTAGCAGAGCAATCTTATGATGCTATGGAAGCTTACATCATGACACGCGATTTGGTAAACAAAAAGATAGATGCTGAAAACGAAAAAGCCGAATTAGCTCAAAAAAATTTCTGTGCCAAATATAATATTACACTATCTGAAAACACAAGTGAGTTAGGCCAAAAAATCAAAATCTCAAACGAAGTATTTGCTTATCACACCGAACTTTATTTGATTTTTTTCAAAGCCAATATAACCGATTTATACTTGTCTAATGCCATTGAAAAAAACGATATAGGCGGCATCCAACAAAATGCGACGACTTTGATCCAATATGCCGATGAAGGTTTGGAAAAATTAAAATCTATTAAACCCTTTGGCTCCGATAATTCAATGGTTTTAATAACCAAAAAAGCTTTAGAATTCTATAAAAAACAAGGACAACAATTTGCGCCGAAAATAGTTGAGTTTATGATGTTCAACGAAAAGTTTGAAAACGCCAAAAAATCTTTGGAATCCAAAGCCGATAAAGACCGCACCAATGAAGAGATTGATAACTATAACGCGATGGTGAAGCAAGTCAACAAAGAAATCGACAATTATAATAAAATAAACGGTGTCAATTTTCAAGAAAAAAATGCCATTATCAATCAGTGGAATACTACCGGTGACACCTTTATTTCTACACACGTTCCGTTAGGATAATTTGTGTCGACTATCATTTGCATTAATCGATTAATACTTTATTTTTGCACTCAAATTAAAACAAATTCTAGCAGCAATGGGAAGAGCATTTGAATTTAGAAAAGGAAGAAAAATGAAGCGTTGGGCGGCCATGGCCAAAGCGTTTACTCGTATTGGAAAAGACATCGTTATGGCGGTGAAAGAAGGCGGACCAAATCCGGAAGCCAATTCGCGTTTAAGAGCCGTAATGCAAAATGCCAAAGCGGCCAATATGCCGAAAGAAAACGTGGAGCGCGCCATTAAAAAAGCAACCGATAAGGACACCGCCAACTATAAAGAAGTTTTATTCGAAGGTTATGCACCTCACGGCATCGCTATATTAATTGAAACTGCTACCGACAACAACAACCGTACGGTGGCCAACATCCGCAGCTATTTCAACAAATGCAACGGTACTTTAGGAACGCAAGGTTCGGTAGAATTCATGTTCGATCACACTTGTAACTTCCGCATTCCGGCCGCAGGACAAGATGTAGAAGAGCTAGAATTGGAAATGATTGATTTTGGGGTGGAAGAAATTTTTGCCGATGACGAAGAAGGTATCGTAATGTACGCGCCTTTTGAAAGTTTCGGTGCCATCCAGAAAGAATTGGAAAACCGCGGTTTAGAAATTTTATCCTCAGGTTTCGAAAGAATTCCGCAAATCACCAAAGAATTGACCGAAGAGCAAGTAGCCGACGTAGAAAAATTGTTGGAAAAAATTGAAGAAGACGATGATGTGATGAACGTGTATCACACGATGCAAGAGTAATATTAGATATTAGATATTAAATTTTAGATATTAGGTAGAAACGCTTGGCATTTGCTGAGCGTTTTGTTTTTTAGGAGCAGAACGATTGTCTTATTTTAAAACCCTGCTCCCGCTATCCACGCTACACGGTAGCTTGCTCCTATCGGGGCTAAAAACACCAAACTGCTTTCTTATAAACATAAAAAAACGCCGAGTCTGCACTCGGCGTTTTTTTTATCTTAAATATTTAAATCTATTTAATAAATTCTACTTTTTGCGCTTCTTCTACATTAATACTGTCAAAGAAACCTTGCTCATTCATCCAGTCATCACTGAAAACTTTACTCATATAACGAGAACCGTGATCCGGGAAAATAGCAATCACGTTACTGTTTTCATCAAACTCACCTTCTTCAGCGTATTGCTTAATGGCTTGCATTACCGCTCCGGAAGTATAGCCTACAAACAAACCTTCTTTTTTAGCAATATCACGAGTAGTGTGGGCACTTTCCTCGTCGGTTACTTTCATAAAATGGTCTATCGAATCGAAATCGGTGGCAGTTGGAATCAAGTTTTTACCCAAACCTTCAATGCGGTAAGGATAAATTTCGTTGGCATCAAACTCTTTGGTTTCGTGGTATTTTTTCAACACCGAGCCAAAAGCATCTACCCCTAAGATTCTGATGTTTGGATTTTGCTCTTTTAAAAATTTGGCAGCTCCTGAAATGGTTCCACCGGTTCCGCTACAAGCTACTAAATGTGTAATTTTTCCACCGGTTTGCTCCCAAATTTCAGGACCGGTTGATTTGTAATGCGCATCAATATTCAATTGGTTGAAATACTGATTGATGTAAACCGAACCTTTAGTTTCTTCATGTAAACGTTTGGCTACATTATAATAGGAACGTTCGTCATCAGCAGAAACGTGTGCCGGACAAACATACACTTTAGCTCCTAAACTGCGAAGCATGTCTATTTTATCTTTCGATGATTTTGAACTTACCGCTAAAATACAGTTGTATCCTTTGATGATGCTAACCATAGCCAAACTAAAACCGGTATTTCCGGAGGTAGTTTCAATAATGGTGTCACCGGGCGTTAAAATTCCTTGTCTTTCAGCTTCTTCAATAATATATAATGCAATTCTGTCTTTAGTGGAGTGACCCGGGTTGAAAGCTTCAACCTTCGCATAATAATTTCCGGGTAAAGATTCTGTGATTCTGTTAAGTTTGATAAGAGGCGTATTCCCTATCAAACTTAGCACATTATCGTGAGCTTTTATATCTTCTTTCATAAAATAAATTAGTCAAGGCGTAGTTATGAAGCCATTTTTACAGACTCCCAAACGTTGCAAATTTAATAAAATATTTTAAATTATCTTTTTATTCCTTCTAAATCTAACAAAAAACTGTATTCTTTAGCTATTTCCTTAATAGCTTCAAACCTTCCCGAAGCACCTCCGTGACCTGCATCCATATTGGTGTCTAAATACAATATATTATTATCTGTTTTCAAATTTCTCAACTTGGCAACCCATTTGGCCGGCTCCCAATATTGCACTTGTGAATCATGCAAACCGGTAGCAACGTACATATTTGGATATTCCTGTGCCGTAACATTGTCATAAGGCGAATACGAAAGCATATAATTGTAATACTTTTTTACATTCGGATTACCCCATTCGTCATATTCTCCGGTAGTCAGCGGAATGCTGTCATCTAACATAGTGGTTACTACATCAACAAATGGTACTTGAGCTATTACGCCGTGATACAAAGAAGGCGCCATATTGACTATAGCTCCCATCAAAAGGCCGCCCGCCGAACCACCTTCGGCATACAAATGTTGGCTCGAAGTATACTTTTGAGCAATTAAAAATTGAGAGCAATCTATAAAATCCGTGAAGGTATTTTTCTTTTTCAAGAGTTTACCATTTTCATACCAAGGTCGGCCTAAATCTTCACCACCTCGAATATGAGCAATGGCATAAATAAAACCTCTGTCCAATAAACTCAACCGAACCGAGGAAAAATAACAATCCATAGTTACTCCATACGACCCATAAGCATATAATAAGGTCGGATTTTGCCCGTTCTTTTTCAATCCTTTTCGATAGACCAATGATATTGGTACTTTGGTTCCGTCTTTTGCGGTGGCCCAAATTCGTTCTTCCGTATAATTATTTTTATCAAACTCTCCTCCCAATACTTCTTGTTCCTTCAAGATGGTTTTGGTTTGGGTTCGCATATTAAAATCAATAACCGATGATGGCGTGGCCAATGACTGGAAACTGTAACGAAGTATTTCGGTTTCAAAATCGAGATTGGTAGTCGTATAAGCCGTAAATGTTTCACTCTCAAAAGGTAAATAATAAGCTCCTTCCCCACTCCAAGGCATGATGCGAATTTGATTCAATCCATTGTATCGTTCAGTTACCACCAAATATGCTGCAAAAATATCAATATCTTCCAGCAGCACTTCGTCTCGGTGCGGAATAACATCCACCCAATTTTCTTTTGCGGTGGCGTCTTCCGGAGTTTTCATCAACTTAAAGTTGGTGGCCTTGTCTTTATTGGTTACTATGTAAAAATGATCCCCAAAATGCGACATTGAATATTCCAAACCCCGGGTTCTTTTTTGAAAAATGGTAAATTTATCATCCGGTGTGGCTGATAAAACCATTCGATATTCCGTGGTCATAGTACTGTTGGAGTTGATAATGATGTATTTTTTCGATTTCGATTTGTACACCGAAACATCAAAGGTTTCATCTTTTTCAAAAAACACCAAAACATCCTGACTAGCTGCAGTGCCTAACTTGTGTTTATAAATCTTATCTGCTCGTAAGGTTTGTTCGTCTTTTCTCGAATAAAATAAGGTTTGATTGTCACTTGCCCAAGTTGCACCGGCTGTAGTGTTTTCTATGGCAACTGGCAAGATTTCTCCGGTCTGCAAATTTTTGATTTGAATGGTATATTGCCTTCTCGAAACCGTATCTACGCCAAAACTCGCCCATACATTGTCTTCACTTACACTCAAACCTGATAAGTTGAAATAAGCGTGTCCTTTGGCCATTTCGTTGCAATCAAACATGATTTCTTCAGGCGCTTCCATACTGCCTTTTTTTCGGGAATGAATCGGATAATCTTTGCCTTTTTCAAATCGGGTAATGTAAAAGTAACCATTGTAAAAATAAGGCACCGACTCGTCATCTTCCTTGATGCGGGCTTTCATCTCTTCGAATAAACTGTTTTGGAAATCTTTAGTATGGGCAGTTGATTTTTGGTAATATTCGTTTTCTTTATTCAGATAATCAATAACCTCAGGATTCTCTCTTTCGTTTAACCAATAATAATTATCAGTTCTCGAATGACCATGCTTTTCGAGTAATTTAGGAATGATTTTCGCTTTGGGCGGTTGTATGGCGTTTGACATTAGTATTGTAATAGTTAATATAGGAACAAAAATAAGTATTATGCCGGCATGACTTTAGCAAATCTGCGGAAGTTATGCACTTAGAAATTAACAGTATTTCATACCTTAGCACTTTAATTTAAATGAATACCTATGTTTGGAGACATGATGAACATGATGGGTAAACTCAAAGAAACCCAACAAAAAATTGAAGCTACAAAACAATGCTTAGACAGCGTATTGATTGACGAAAAAAGCAATGACAACTTATTAAATGTGACTGTTACCGCTAACCGCAAAATACGCTCGATTACTATAGATGAAAGTTTGTTGGCCGACAAAGAGCAACTGGAAGATTACTTGATTTTGGTACTGAACAAAGCCATTGAAAAAGCGACTACTATTAATGAAGCCGAATTGGCTGCCGTGGCCAAAGAAGGCATGCCGAATATACCGGGCATGGACAAGTTCTTTTGATTTGAATCAGAATTTGATTTTGGTCAAAAGCTCCAAAACATATTCATGCAACACCTGCTTGTAGTCTAAATGCGTCACCATGCGTAATTTGCCTTGTCCCATAGAGCTGATGAGAATACCTTTGGATTTAAGGGTTTCTATAACTTGTTTCTCTGTTAAAGGTTTTCTGACTTCAAAAATCACGATGTTGGTTTCAGTTGGTGACACACTTTCTACCCAATCCAACTGTTTTAAAATTTGCCCTAACTCTTTGGCTCTGCGATGGTCATCTTCTAATCGGTTGAGGTTGTTTTGTAAAGCATAAATACCCGCAGCGGCTAAATAACCCGATTGTCTGAGGTTACCACCAAATATTTTTCGGATGCGTAAAGCTTTGTGCATGGTTTCAGCATCGGAAACCAAAACAGAACCTATGGGCGCGCCTAGTCCTTTGGAGAAACAAACGGAAATCGTATCAAATAGTTCCCCATATTGTTTGGGATGTTGCTTTTTGGCCACCAAAGCATTCCACAAACGCGCACCGTCTAAATGATATTTCAAGTTGTTATCGACACAGACTTGCTTGATTTTATGCAACTCGGTAATATCATAACAAGCACCGCCACCTTTATTGGTGGTATTTTCAATGCCAACCATTTTGGATAATGGCGCGTGGTAAAACTCGGGATCATTGATACCTGAAGCTACTTGTTCGGCGGTAATCATGCCGCGATGACCATCTAATAAATTAAAATTCACCCCACTGTTGAAGGAAGCGCCACCGGCTTCATATAAATGGATGTGCGACCATTTATCGCAAATAATTTGGTCTCCCGGATTGGTATTTAATTTAATCGCGGTTTGGTTGGCCATAGTTCCGGATGGAAAAAAAAGCGCTGCTTCCATCCCAAACAAATCAGCCACCATTTTTTCAAAAGCATTTACAGTGGGATCTTGTTTGAACACGTCATCACCAACTTTGGCGTTGAACATGGCTTGCAGCATTTCGGGTGACGGTTTGGTTACAGTATCGCTGATTAAATTTATTTCCATATAAAGAATAATAGTCTACTTTTGTGAGTTGTTACTAGCCCCGATGGGAACGGCATCCTTTTGTTTCGTTGCCAAACGAGGCAAAAGATATAGTGGACAGCGGGAAAAAGCTTCTAATTTAAAAACACAAAACTACATTATTTATGACAAATACCGAACAAATAAAAGGTATTGTAGAACGCCTTGGTGCGTTGAGGAGGTATCTTTGACATTGATGCCAAGCTGATTGAAATTACCAACGAAGAGGAAAAAACTTTTGCACCCGACTTTTGGAACAACGCTAAGGAAGCCGAAATTATTGTTAAAAACCTTCGCTCGAAGAAAAAATGGGTGGAAGATTTTAACAAGACCGAAAGTTTAGCGGAAGAATTGCAAATTACTTACGAGTTTTTTAAAGAAGGCGATGCCACCGAAGAAGAACTCGACCACCAATACGAATTAGCCAATACACATATCGAGAATTTGGAATTCCGCAATATGCTTTCGGACGAAGGCGACAGTTTGAGTGCTGTATTGCAAATTACGGCCGGAGCCGGTGGTACGGAAAGCTGTGATTGGGCTTCGATGTTGATGCGAATGTATTTGATGTGGGCCGAAAATCAAGGCTATAAAATCAAAGAGCTTAACTTTCAGGAAGGCGATGTGGCTGGCATAAAAACCGTGACTTTGGAAATTGAAGGCGATTTTGCTTTTGGCTATTTGAAAGGTGAAAACGGTGTGCATCGATTGGTGCGTATTTCCCCTTTTGACAGTAATGCAAAACGTCATACTTCTTTTGCCTCCGTTTATGTGTATCCGTTAGCCGATGATACTATTGAAATTGAAATCAATCCCGCCGATATAGAAATTATTACTTCACGTTCAAGTGGTGCCGGTGGACAAAACGTTAACAAGGTTGAAACCAAAGTACAGTTGTTTCACAAACCAACCGGTATTCAGATACAGTGTTCGGAAACACGTTCGCAACAAGACAACCGCCAACGAGCCATGCAAATGTTAAAATCGCAGTTGTATGAAATTGAATTGAAAAAGCGTCAGGAAATGCGTAGTGATATTGAAGCCGGGAAAATGAAAATTGAATGGGGTTCGCAAATTCGCAATTATGTGATGCATCCTTATAAATTGGTAAAAGATGTTCGCACCGGTTACGAAACCAGTGATGTTGACGGCGTAATGAACGGTAATATTGATGAATTCTTGAAAGCCTATCTGATGATGATGGGACAGAAAGAGGAAGAATAACGTTATTTTCTGTTTTGGATTATTAGGATATTCAAATCTGTTTTCATTTATTTGAAATCTATAACCAACCAAAACCACTATGCGTTCTTACTCAATTGAAGAAATAAATGAGGTGATACAAGGCGAAATCGTCGGTAGTACTTTACATAAAATTACAGCTCCGGAGCAGTTAGAATCTGCTTCGGAGACTGAAATATCCTTTATCGGCAACAAAAAATATGAAAAGCATTGGGCTATATCTAAAGCTTGTGCTGCCGTTGTAAACCAGGACATTAGTATTGAACCCGGAGACCAGCGCGCTTTTATCAAAGTAAAGAATGCTGATTTAGCGATGTCGCAAGTATTAGAACTCTTTGCTCCTTCTCCTCCTATATTTTCTGTAGACATTCATCCAACAGCAATTATTGATGATACTGTATCTATCGGAAACGGCGTTAGAATTGGTGCCGGTAGTTATATTGGTCCCAATGTTGTTATTGGTGAAAATACAACTATTTATCCTAATGTTACTATTTTAGACGAGTGTACTATTGGCCAAAACACCATCATTTGGTCGGGGACAGTGATACGCGAACGTTGTCATGTAGGAAGTCATTGTATTTTACATCCAAATTGTACCATTGGCGCTGATGGCTTTGGCTTCAGACCTTGTCTGGAAAGAGGTTTGGTTAAGATACCGCAAATCGGAAATGTTATTTTAGGCAACGGTGTGGAAATTGGTGCTAACTCTTGTGTTGACCGAGGCAAATTCAGTTCAACTGTGTTAGGTGATGGTTGTAAGATTGACAACTTGGTACAAATCGGACACAACTCAAAACTCGGCAAATTCTGTATAATGGCCGGAAATTCGGGCTTGGCCGGCTCAGTAACGCTAGGCAATGGTGTCATTATTGGCGGAAGTGCTTCGATAAAAGACCATACAACTATTGGCGACGGTGCCATCATTGGTGCTGGTTCGGGTGTGGCGGCAGACATTGAAGCCGGAAAAACGGTTTTAGGTTATCCTGCCGTTGATGCACGCGATGCTTTGAAACAATGGGCAATTTTAAAACGATTGGTGAGAGACTCGAATAAATAATTACGAATTACAAATTGGTGAAACTACCGTTTAAAATTTATAAGAAAGAATTCGTAATTTATAATTCCTAATTCATAATTAAATTTTATATTTGCCATGAGGATTCCGTAAAGGAAGTTACACCTCACCGCATAAGTCGATCGCTCCAGGTCGGCTTTTGTATTTTATAGCAATGATGAAGCCCAAAACAGTTGACTGTTTTGGGCTTTTTTAATTGAAAAAAATTGAATTTATAAAACCTCTTTCAGAAAATCTTTTAAGGCAATCCAAGAACGTTTGTCTGCTAACTCATTGTAAGCAGCGCCTCTGCTATTGTCACTTCCGGCATCTTTATGTGTAAAAGCATGGACGGCATTGGCATAGAAAATCATCTGCCAATCGGCACCTGAAGCTTTCATTTCGTTTTGAAAATTATCAACTTCTTCTTTTGGCACAAAAGGATCGTCGGCACCGTGAAGTACTAAAACTTTTGGAGCTATTTTGCCAAAAGCTCTTGAAGAATCTTTTCCCAAACCTCCATGGAAAGAAACAGCTCCTTGTACTTTTAAGTTCCCTCTGGCAGCTTCCAAAGCACCGGTACCGCCAAAACAGTAACCCATAACTACAATTTTATCCGGATTAGCTCCTAGTTTAACCAATTGATCCAAAGCCAATTGAATACGTTTTTGGTATTCAGCATAATTTTTTTTGTAATAGCCGGCATTTTTTCCGGCTTCTGCAGTGCCTTTGGGACGATTGTCTAGGCCATAAATATCGGCTACAAAAGTATAATAACCCAATTCAGCAAGTTTTGTTGCCGTTTCTTTGGAATGTTCATCAACTCCAAGCCAAGCAGGCAATATTAATACGCCCGGTTTGTCATTTGAACCATTTTTAGGTTTCATTCCAAAACCACTTAGGGCCTTATCACCATCTTGGTAGTCAACCGGTGACAATTGAGCATTAGCTTCCAATGAAAAAGCCATAAGAATAACTAAAAATATCGATTTAAATTTCATAGCATAAATATTTGAATCAAAATTAAAAAATCCATATCGAAACAAACGTTAATTAAATAAAAAACGTTGAGGATTATCAATATAAATTCAGATTGCAAAAGGCAGTATTGCTATTAAAGCTACTCGATTTAAATTGAATTTAAAAATTTCACAAGGTTAATTACATCATTCTCTTTTGAAAAAGAGGTGTCATTACTCTTAATAAAATCTACAATTGGATTCTCTTTGTCGGGAAACATTTTTATTAATTCCTTTTTATTTTTGGGAAAAGGCACAATTACACCATCCATTTTTATAAAAAAAGTATCTTTTTGTAATTCATAGCGAGCAGGCGAATCTCTTGCATAAGTATTCGTGGCTTCTACTTTTGGGATCAGATTAACTTTTTCTTTCTTGAATAAAGAAATTTTTTCACCATTACTTACTACAATCAAAAATCCTTTAATAATTTCTTTACCCGGTTTGTACTCTAAATAGCTATACTTTTTTTTGCTATTTAAAAAATCAACTTCTAAACTATCTGATTTAACCAAATAGAGAATTTGTTCATCCTTTTGAAATTCCATTTCATCTTTATGAGCATTGTATCGTAGTAAAAAAACACCTTGATATCCTGAAACATTGGCAGGTAAAAATGTTTCGGCTAAGTAAGGACTTCCTTGTATGTTTTTTTCCTCAGTTTCAAAGGTTCTTGTGAGATCAAGTCTTTGTTTAGCTGTAATGATTGTATAACCTGAACGAACTTGTTGAGAAAACATTGGAAAAGAAATTAATAAAATAAGGCTAAAAATGTATTTTTTCATAATTATGGAGATTAATTCGTAGACAAACATAAGATATTTATGAGAAAAAACACATAAAATCTCTATTTTTAAATTCCTATTTCAATCTGAAATCGAACATACCAATTGTTTTTGGTACTGCCATCAAAATATTTCAAAGTATCATAATTCACTTCGGCTTGCAATTTAAAAGCGTGCTCCCAAATATATTTGGTTACGCCAACCGAGTATTCACGGGTATTGGGTGCCAAAGCAGCAATATCATCACCAACATTTTGGATGGAGTAACGCGCTATGAATTCGTAGTTAGACTTGGTGTTGTAACTGGCTTGATAATCGAATCCGTTACCCACAAAAACAAAACTGCGTTCCGTCAGATCATCGGGATTGACCGTTATGGCATTTTCGTTAGTGGTTCTTGACATATAACTCATCATAGCAGCCCAACCATTGTATTTGAACATGGCATCGAGCAAAACAGATTTCATGGTTCTTCTCTCAAACAAATCATTTCCGAGTTGTCCTTGCGTTCGTTGAGCATGATTGTTTTGTTGGAAAGCACCTGACATTAACAGCTTTGGCTTCTTTTCTCGTAAAATATCTCCTTCAAAATAAGTACCGTCTTTGGCAAAAGCACCGAAAGGAAATAGTTCTATCTTTCCGGTAACCGCAACACCGTCATCGGCCTTTCCGGTTTGATTTCGGCCTTCTCCACCTGAAAGAGCGGCTTTCAAGTTGTAGGAAAATTTACCCTTAAACTCGTTCATATTATGTACTTGAAAACCAAAATCACGATCAATAGTAAACTTGGCGTTATTGATGGTTCTGTCTGTTAACTGCAAACCGCCTGAAGAGTTAACACGCTGACGGTTTCCCGGCAATTTGGTCTGACCGAAACTGATGTTCCAGTTTTTATTAGGTCGGTAAAAAACTACCGCATCACGGATGATATTGATGTTTTCTCCATCTTTCACTTCACCAACATCACCCGGTGCAAAAGAAAGCTGAATGGCATATAAAAATTTAGGGTTACCAACATAACCATCAAATCGCAAACGCAAACGTCTTACCTGGCCGTCATAAGCTCCGTCTTCCCCTTCTTCATTTAAATAGGTAGCACGATTTTGCATCCTGAAGCGAATATTCATTTGAAAAATACTGTCGGGTGATGTCATCCCAATCCCTTTTCCAAAACTATAATATGGCAATGCTGATAATTTGATGTCATTATCATGTTTGGTTTGCTCTATGGTAATTTGAGCCGAAAGTGAAATTGATACGAATAGCGTAACAATCAGTACTATTTTTTTCATTTTTTAGTTGCGTGTATTGTGTTTATTCTTAATAATAATTTGATGTTTTGTAAATGATTTGGTAACAAATAAGAATTGGTTATAAAAAAAGCCAACAATACAGTTGGCCTCTTAATATGTATTTTTTTAAATAAACATTTTAAGTAAATAATAAACTAAAGCGGCTAAAACGGCTGAGACTGGTATGGTTAAAATCCAAGCCCACAATAGCTTAACAGTCACACCCCAACGAACGGCTGAAACCCTTTTGGTCACACCAACCCCAATAATAGAACCAGTAATAGTGTGCGTGGTAGACACAGGGATTTTAAAATGTTCTGTTGAAAATAAGGTCAAAGCTCCGGCTGATTCTGCAACAACACCTTCAAAAGCGGTTACCTTAGTAATTTTGGAGCCCATTGTTTTTACAATTTTCCAACCACCACTTAATGTCCCTAAAGCAATAACCGTATAACAAGTTAACGGAATCCAACCCGGCATCACACCCTCGATTTTAACCCCATCTTTTTCAGAAGGCAAAACCACATTCAAATCCAACCAACCGGCAGACATGTCAATATTCGGATTTGATTTGATATAAACTGCAACCGCAGCGGCAATAATTCCCATTACTTTCTGGGAATCATTTCCACCATGACCCAAACTGAAAGCGGCAGAAGATAACAACTGCATTTTCTTTAAAACTTTTTCAGCTTTGGCTGTAGAAAAACTACTGAACAATAAGTTGAATACAGCTAAGCTGTAAAATATGATGGCTACTAAGAACCATTTGATATTGTGTGGCTCAGTAATTACACTCCAAAATTCACTCTCGAATCTAGGCTTTTTAATGTCTTCAAAAGGAACCATTATCGAGTACAAGAACCAGCCGACTAATAGCATTAATACAACAGTTAAAACTTTAGGCCATACATTTTTTTTGGAGGAATACATCAACCAAAGAGAAATGAAATAGGAAATCAACATTCCTAACAAGGGTGCGAATACAATAAATAAGATGACTATAAAAACCCCCGAAGGCAATAATTCTCCTTCTTTGGCATCTTTTAACCAATTTACAATTTTGAACCCAGCGTGTTCAGGATCAGTTACATCTCTAAAACCATGTGCAATGGCTGCTCCGGCAAATCCACCAATCAAAGTGTGAGAGGATGAAGATGGAATTCCTTTCCACCAAGTGACTAAATTCCATACAATAGCTGCAATGACACCGGCCAAAATCACCGTCAAGTCAATACTACTTGTGTGAGCGGTTTTAGCTACCGTATCAGCCACTCCAAATCCAAAAACCCAATAGGCTAAAAAGTTGAAAATAGCTGCCCATAGAACAGCCTGAAATGGCGTTAAAACCTTGGTGGCTACAATCGTTGCTATAGAGTTAGCTGCATCGTGAAAACCATTGATGTAGTCGAAAACAAGAGCAAGAAATATTATGATTAATAATAAAGTAAAGTCCATAAAAAGTCGGTTTTATTGAAACTGTTTATGAATGTTTTACTGAAATTTGTTCCATTACGTTGGAAACACTTTTGCATTTATCAGAAGCTGATTCCAATGCTGAAAGCACTTCTTTGTACTTAATGATGTTTTTAACATCGGTTTCATTTTCAAAGATATCGGCAACAGCTTTGTCAAATACTGAATCTGCTTTACTTTCCAACTTATTGATTTTTTTACAAGTCTCTTTTATTGCCTTGTGGTCTTTCATGTCTTTCAATTGTTTGACACCGGTATTGATTAACTGACAAGACTCTAAATTAATTTCAGTTAGTTTTCTGATAGACTTGGTGATTTTCTCTACTTGGTACAAACGCATTCTGCTGGCCGCACCATGCATATAATCGGCTACATTATCAATGGCTTTAACCAAAGCATGAATATCTTCTCTATCAAAAGGCGTGATAAAGTTTCTGCTTAACTCCAAGTGAGTTTTGTGGGTAATCTCTTCTATAGTTGCTTCTAATTCTTCAATCTTTCTGAAATAATCTTCACGCTCTGCTTTTGGTGCATTTACGGCTTCGTGAAGTGTTTCTGCTAAAATTACTAAATTAGCTGTGGCTTGTTCGAAAAGTGGAAAGAATTTTTTATCTTTTGGAACTAAAAACTGAAAAAGGTTGTTTATAGACATGGTGTTAAAATTTGATGCAAATGTATTACTCTAATGTTAAGTGAATATTAAATATGCCATTGATGTTTTAGCTGCAATTTACAATTTGTTAACATTTAAATCAGGGAGTAATTTCGCAGTCATTTCTCATTTTGAAAACGTTTTCGTAGCTTAGCCTCCCAAATACAACAAACTATATCACACTAATTACTATATGGATATCAACTTTAATAAAAACGAAGATTATAACAAACTTTTAGTCACCGATTTAAAACAACGTTTAGTCAAAGTTAAACTCGGCGGAGGCGAAAAACGCATCGAAAAATTACATGCCGAAGGTAAAATGACCGCTCGGGAACGTATTGATTATTTATTAGATGATAAAGCCAAAAGTATTGAAATCGGCGCTTTTGTGGGTGATGGAATGTATACCGAACACGGCGGTTGTCCTTCAGGAGGTGTGGTAGTAAAAATGGGGTACATCAAAGGAAAACAATGTATCGTTGTGGCCAATGACGCTACTGTAAAAGCAGGCGCTTGGTTTCCGATTACCGCCAAAAAGAATTTGCGTGCCCAGGAAATCGCTATGGAAAATCGCTTGCCAATTATCTATTTGGTTGATTCTGCCGGGGTATATTTACCCATGCAAGATGAAATTTTCCCCGATAAGGAACACTTCGGACGCATCTTCAGAAACAACGCCATCATGAGCAGTATGGGCATTACCCAAATTGCGGCAGTAATGGGAAGTTGTGTGGCCGGTGGTGCTTACTTACCGATTATGAGTGACGAAGCAATGATAGTGGATAAAACCGGTAGTATTTTCTTAGCCGGAAGTTATTTGGTAAAAGCAGCTATTGGTGAAAATATAGACAATGAAACACTTGGTGGCGCTACTACTCATTGCGAAATCTCAGGTGTGACCGATTATAAAGCCAAAGATGACAAAGACGCTTTAGACCGAATCAAAAGTATAGTCGGAAAAATCGGCGACTATGAAAAAGCAGGATTCAACCGAGAAAAACCCCAAAAACCGGCCTCAGACGAAAAAGAAATCTACGGTATTCTACCCAAATCGAGAGCGGAACAATACGATATGATGGAAATCATCAAGCGTTTGGTCGACCACTCCGAAATGGACTTATACAAACCCGATTACGGCAAATCCGTCATTACGTGTTATGCTCGAATTGACGGTTGGGCAGTGGGAATTGTAGCCAATCAACGAACGGTTTCTAAAACCAAAAAAGGTGAAATTCAATTTGGTGGCGTAATCTATTCTGATTCTGCTGATAAAGCCACTCGTTTTATAGCCAATTGCAACCAAAAGAAAATTCCGTTGGTCTTTGTACAAGACGTTACCGGTTTTATGGTAGGTTCAAAAAGTGAGCACGGCGGAATTATTAAAGATGGTGCTAAAATGGTGAATGCGGTTTCCAATTCGGTTGTGCCGAAATTTACAGTGGTAGTAGGAAACTCCTACGGCGCCGGAAACTACGCCATGTGTGGAAAAGCCTATGACCCGAGATTAATATTTGCTTGGCCAAGTGCGGAACTCGCTGTAATGGGCGGAACGCAAGCTGCTAAAGTGTTGGCCCAAATCGAAGCGTCTTCCTTAAAAGCCAAAGGCGAAACCGTAGATGAAAAAACCGAACAAGCATTATTTGACAAAATCAAAGCGCGATACGATGCCCAGGTTTCACCCTATTACGCAGCCGCAAGATTATGGACAGATGCGATTATCGATCCGTTAGAAACCCGTACTTGGATTTCAATGGGAATTGAAGCAGCGAATCATGCACCAATAGAAAAGAAATTTAATTTAGGTGTGATACAAGTTTAAAAGACATATGAAACAATTACTTTTCATACTAATTGTATTGTTAAGCAGTACAATCAATGCTCAAACGGATGAGTATTCAGGCAGCTACGCTTTTTATGTAAAAGCCAAAAAAGGGGAAATCATAGACTACAAGCTAACCTTGAATGCTGATCATACGTTTCTTTTTACGAGTTATGTGAATAACAATACAAATGAATATTTTCAAAAAGGAAAGGGAACTTGGAGCGTGGAAAATAAAATAGTCAAGTTTACTACTGAACCTACGGATTTAGATAAAGAACACAACTTAAACTTCTCCGGTTCTACAGCCAGATTAATTAAAAAATCGCCACGAGATACCTCGGATAAAATTATTCCAACTGCTTTACAGTTTTATAAATCCAAAATTTTTTGGATTGCTAACTTGAAGCTTTTACGCTCCGATTAATGAGCATATTTTTAAGGATAAGTTTATCCTTTTGAAGATTAAACCATTAATGAAAATTAGCGTCTTAAGTTGAATATGAAATTTTATTATTATGAGATTATTGATCTTTTTTTCTTTTCTTCTATTGTCGTGTAACAACGATGATGCTACTACACAGCAATCCTCCGGTGCGTACAGAATAACAAAAGCCATTACTTACAACAATATTGATGTCAATGTTATCATCGACAAACCAGACATCAATGAAGTGGATGTTTTAATTACTTATCACGGGACTGTACAAAGTGATAGTAATATATTACCCGCTGCAGAAAACACCCTGAACCAATTCAAAAATATTTTAAGTCGACAAGATATGATGATTGTTAGTGTTGCTCATCCCCAACGCAATATACTTTTTGGCGACAACATCAATCAAGCAGAAGCAGCTTTATTATGGGTGAAACACCGAGCAAACCAAGAATTAGGAATCACAGTTAAAAAGATATTTTTAGCCGGACATTCTCAAGGAGGATATTTGGTTACTCGTCTCAATACTATGCATCAAACTAATGGAGTAATTGCCAATGCTCCGGGGCCATTGAATTTAGTTTTTAGATGCCAATTGGAAGAGAATGGTCAAACCCCATCTAGTTATGTTTGTGATAATTTAAGAAATGAATACGGAAATACCGTAACAGACTCTAATGCCTATTATCAAAGATCATTATTAAATTTCACCAATGGCTTCAAATCGGATATATTATTTGTGCAAGGGTTAGATGATATGGCTATTCAAATGTACTCTTGGCCAACATTTAAACAAGAGGTAATGAATTGTACAAATTGTTTGAGTCGCCAATTTGTTGAAATATCCGGCGCCGGACATGGAGCACTTTTTGAAAGCCAAACAGCAAAGAATGAATTCAACAACTTCATCAATAATCATTAATTTTTAAAAAAATCTGCTGTGAAACACAAGATAATAATCTCTTAGTGTATTTTATTGAATTGCTTTTAATTCCACTCCTAATAATCTTTGATATGTAAACGGTTGGATGATTAAAAGAATCTCAAAAGTCTGATTGTCTATTTTAATTATTATTATTTAGATTTCTTATTAGCTTTGCAGCGATGAAGTCAAATTCTCGTTTTATCGCTTTTTCTCAAGACATTTCAGGTATTCCGCTACCGGAAAAATTCACTTTTCTATTCTATTATGAACCGCATGAGTTAAGCATTATTGCGGCTAATGAATTACAAAACTACCTCGAAACCCAAACCGATTTTGAGCACAACTTCGGACTCAAAGAAGCCCAAGACGGATTAGTCATCGGAAAAATGTTTGGCGTTTTGGTGGTGCAAAATGCGGAAGGAACTTTAGGTTATCTCTGGGCTTTTTCAGGAAAACTAGCCGACCAAAATCACCATTCGATGTTTGTGCCGACCGTGTTTGATATGTTGGAAGAAAACAGTTTTTTTAAACAGGGAGAAGTCTTATTAAACAATTACAATAAAAAGATTGAACAGCTTGAAAATGATATACTTTATCTTAAATCAATTAAATTATTAGAAGAAACTAAATATCAAGCTGAAAAAGAAATTCTGGAGCAAAAGGAAAAGATAAAACTCGGTAAAAAACGCCGCGCCGAAATCCGTAAAAACAACCCTAAAGCCGATTTAGAACAACTCAATAAAGAAAGCCAAGAAGAAGGGATTTTACTCAAAAAAATGACACTTTATTGGAATCATTTACTGAAGGCAGCCAACCAAACTGTGGAGCAATTCTCGGAGAAAATCAACCAACTCAAAGACGAACGCCGACAAAAATCGGCTGCCTTGCAACAACAATTGTTTGCTGAATATGCTTTTCTAAACCAATACCAAGAACTGAAAAGTTTGGGAGCAATTTTCAATGGCAATCCACCTGCCGGAGCCGGAGAATGCGCTGCACCTAAATTACTGCATTACGCTTTTCAAAATAAGCTGAAACCCATCGCAATGGCCGAATTTTGGTGGGGACAATCTCCTAAATCAGAAGTTCGAAAACACGGGCAATTTTATCCGGCTTGTACCGGAAAATGCGAACCTATACTAGCGCACATGCTTAAAGGTATTCCACTGGAAAACAATCCGTTTCAAATCAATCCGGCTGAAGGCAAAACCCTTGAAGTTGTTTTTGAAGACGAGCATTTGGCAGTAGTCAACAAACCCGCGGAGTTTTTATCTGTACCGGGAAAACTAATCTCGGATTCGGTATACACTCGCGTTAAAAACCTTTATCCTAAAGCTACCGGGCCATTGGTAGTGCATCGTTTGGACATGTCAACTTCTGGTTTACTATTGATTGCTAAATCGAGTGAAATCCATAAAAATCTTCAATCACAATTCATTAAGAGAAAAATCAAAAAACGTTATTTGGCTTTGCTTGATGGTTTGTTAAAAGAAGACAAGGGTATAATCGATTTACCGTTGCGAGTAGATTTAAACAATCGCCCGAATCAAATCGTATGTTACGAAAATGGCAAACCGGCCCAAACCCATTGGGAAGTAATTGAGCGACGTGCCAATCAAACGCTGGTCTACTTCTACCCGATTACCGGCAGAACGCACCAACTTCGAGTACATGCGGCACACCAACTCGGATTAAATACTCCAATCGTTGGAGATGATTTGTACGGAAGCAAAGCTAATCGTTTGCATTTGCACGCAGAAAGTATTACTTTTAAACATCCCATTTCAAAAGAAATAGTTACAATTTCTATAGCTGCTGAATTTTAATTCGTAACAATTATTGGGTTTCAGACTCATTGTAAAAAGCATTTTCCATATGAAAAAAATAATAGGTTGTTCATTACTATTATTGGGTTTTCAATCATTGATAGCCCAAAATTATACCCGAAAAGACACCCTGCAAGGAGGATTGCGTCAGGAACGAACCTGCTTCAACGTTTTGCGATATGACTTGAATATTAAAATTGATCCTAATGCCAAAACAATCCTTGGCTACAATGACATTATTTTTAAACCGGTAGAAAATTCGACCGCCATTCAAATCGATTTGTTCGAAAACATGAAAGTTGACAGTATCATTTACAATAATCGAAAACTCAGTTATGACCGTGAATTCAATGCTGTTTTTATCAATTTTCCAACACCTTTACTAAAAGACATGCCGGAACAAACCATCCGATTTTATTATTCAGGGAAACCGATAATAGCTCGTAATGCCCCTTGGGATGGCGGATTTGTGTTCAAACAAGATTCCAATGGTAAAGATTGGATTGGTGTTGCTGTTCAAGGTACAGGCGCGAGTTTGTGGTATCCGGTAAAAGATTCGCAAAGCGACGAACCCGACAGAGGCGCAAGCATAAAAGTAGCAGTACCAAACGGTTTGATGAATGTTTCCAACGGCCGTTTTTTAGGTTCAGAGGATTTAAAAAATGGATACACACGCTGGGATTGGGAAGTTAAAAATCCTATCAACACCTATGACATCACAGTTAATATTGCCGATTATGTTCATCTCCACGATAACTACAAAGGATTAGACTTGGATTACTATGTGCTGCGCGAAAACGAAGCCAAAGCAAAAGCTCATTTTGAAGAGGTAAAACCAATGATGGATTGTTTTCAAAGTAAATTTGGAGAATATCCGTTTAAAAATGATGGGTATAAACTGGTCGAAACGTCTTACTTAGGCATGGAACACCAAAGTGCAGTAGCTTATGGCAATCAATACTTTAAAGGTTATTTGGGCAGTGATTTATCCGGTACAGGTGTTGGTTTAACATTCGACTTTATCATCATCCACGAAACCGGTCACGAATGGTTTGGCAACAGTATTACCTCGAAAGATATTGCCGACATGTGGATTCATGAAGGTTTTACACAATACACCGAAATAGTTTATGTAGAATGCCAACAAGGCTATGAAAAAGCGATGACTTATGCCAACGGTTCAAAGAAGAATGTCAAAAACGACAAACCTATTCTAGGAAATTATGGGGTAAACAGTGAAGGTTCGGGCGATATGTATCCCAAAGGTGCTTTGTTGCTCAATACTTTACGCCATGTTGTAAATGATGATGCTAAATGGTGGAAAATGATTTTAGATTATGCCAATACTTTCAAACACCAAATCATTGATACCGAAACTGTGATTTCATTTTTCAATACAGAAAGTGGTCTGAATTTAACGCCAATCTTTAACCATTATTTACAAAAAACTACCATCCCAAAGCTTGAAATTAAAGTGATTGGAGGAAAAATGGAAGCCAAATGGTCGAATGTCAACGAAGATTTCAACATGCCGATAGACATTTTCCATCAAGATAAAAAAATCAGAATCTATCCTAAGTCTTTGTGGACAGCAACAAACATCAAAGCTAAAAGCCATAGTGAAGTAAAAGTAGCCATTGATAAGTTCTTTATTGAATACTGATCTGTTTTATAAAAAAACTTAAAAACAAACTGTATCTCGTTAATAATTAGTAAATTAGATTGAATTTTAAACTTATTTATTATGGATACTACAGTAAAAGGTTTGAACAAATGGGCCAATGCTCATTCTACAATTTGGTTTGACGCTTTCAGAATTTTATTAGGAGCGTTTTTATTCTACAAAGGAACTTACTTTGTCAGTAACAGTGGAGAATTTGAAAATTTAATTGCACCGGCCAGTAACTTTTTAGGCGGTATGTTTGCCTTTCATTATGTAGCATCGGCACATATTATGGGCGGTATAATGATTGTTTTCGGCTTACTGACGCGTTGGGCTTTAATAGCACAATTACCCATTCTAATCGGGGCTTTGCTAATCAATTTTATCGGCGAAATGAACGGTATAAATGTATTGTTATCCGCAATAGTTTTAGGATTGAGTATGTTTTACACCGTTTATGGTAGTGGCAAACATTCAGCCGATTATTACTTCAAAATGCAAAAATAACTTGGAAAACTATTGAATTAAAAAACGCACCATTAAGTGCGTTTTTTTTTTATTGTAGGGTTTCTTTTCTCATAATTTTGCCGCTGCCGGTTTCTTTAAATTTTGGAATAAAAAGTACTTCTTTAGGTTTTTCGTATTTGTCCAAGTCTTTGTAAATATCGCTTCCTAAATCACAAGTCGCTCCTTCTACCACCAAAATGACTTTTTCTCCTAATTCAGGATCGGGTTTGGAAGCTATAAAAAAGCGATGCGTCATGCTTTGTGACAACTTCTCCTCTATTTGCTCCGGAATTAATTTAATACCGCAGCTATTGATAACATTGTCCATCCTGCCAATGAAAATGAATTGATTTTCATTCACCAACTCAACAATGTCATTGGTTACAATCACTTCATCCGAAATTCTGGCAGCGTGTATCACCAAACAATTTCTGTCGTCATAAGAAATGGTCACTCCCGGTAAAACCGTAAATACTTTTTCTCCTAATTTTCTGGCGGCAATATGGGTAATGGTTTCCGTCATACCGTAAGTTTCGAAAACTTGGGTGGGTAACTTCAACAATTGCCTTTCTAAATTTTTACTGACAGCTGCACCGCCCACTATCATTTTTTTAACTCTTTTCAGTTCAGTCAACGAATTTTGAGCTTGCAAAGGCACCATAGCCACAAAATCAAAATCCATCTCTAAAAGTTCTAACGGATGTGAACTTGGAGCAACAAACTCTAAGTCCAAACCCAAAATCATAGCGCGCACCAACATCATTTTTCCGGCTACATATTTCACTGGCAAACATTGCAAAGCTTTATTACCGGGTTGCAATCCGAAAAAATCTCCGGTAGCCAAAGCCGATTCAACCATAGCCTGTTTACTGACCGAAATAATTTTAGGCGCTCCGGTGGTTCCTGAGGTTTGCATTTCAATGAAAGGTTTGCTATCAAACCAATCCAATAAAAAATCGCCTACCGGCTTTTCAAAGTCTTCTCCTTCTTTGATAAAGCTGTAAGCCACGCGGCAAAGGTCTTCTCGATTGAGGTGAAATCCATTCAATTTGAATTGATTGTGTACATTTTCGTAAGTTGGATTATACATTTTGATCAGGATATTGAGTAGGTTGAATAACTTGTGATTGGATTTTCCCGGTTAATTTACCTTTCCAATCAGTCCATTGGTATTTTCTACTAAAGATAAACAATATTGCCGGAAAAATAATTAATATTGGAGTCAGCACTTCAAATCCAACAGAAGGAGTTGAAATATCTTTGAAAACAGATTCGGTTTTAAGTGCCGACCATTCAGCAGTTACCAATAAGGCTGTAACTATATTATTCGCCGCGTGGAATCCTAAAGCCAGTTCCATTCCATCATCCATTAAGGTAATAATTCCCAGAAAAAATCCGGTTCCTATATAGTAAACCATAATAATATGGCCCATTTTTGCCACCTCAGGATTCATAATGTGCATCAAACCAAACAATATAGAGGTGATTGCCAAAGGAAACCATCGATTTCCGGCCAACAACCCTAATCCTTGCATTAAATAACCTCTAAAAATGAACTCTTCTGTGCTGGTTTGTATGGGCAACAAGGTGAATGAAATGACAACCAAAATCAAAAACGGAATGGGTTTAAAGTTTAATACATAATCTTCCGGTGCAGCATAATAGGCTGCTACAGTCATTATTCCGCTTAGCATTGCCCACAAGCCAAAGCTGAAAAAAATACGTTTCCAATCTACTTTAGCTCTGGCAGTAGTAATATCAATCATCTTGAGTTTATGAACAAATTTTACCACGATGATAATTCCAATCATGGTAACCACAAAAATCAAGAGCATTAAAAACAAAGTGACATTCGGACTGAAAACTTTCATCATCGCTTCTTCAGTAGTAGGCATTGGTTGGCCTGAAGTAAAAGTTTTTACCACCAAAGCAACACCTAACGGAATTTGCCCTAAAAAATAAAACAAGCTGATGATTACAAATCCCAATAAATATTTTAAAGCCGATTGCTGTGAAGTAATTTTATTTTCTAAAAACATGAATACTTTATTTTAATTTCGCCTAAGTTAATTTATTTCTACAAATATCTATTAATTTGCTTTAAAAAATATGCTACAAGTCCTTCACAATCCTCGCTGCGGAAAATCAAGAAATTGCTTGGCCTTTTTATCCGAAACACATCAAACATTTGAAGTGATTCACTATTTGCAAAACCCTTTATCTGAGTCACAAATTAAAGATTTGTTACATAAACTTCAGTTAAAACCAATAGCCTTGGTTCGCCAAAAAGAAAATATTTGGATTGACAACTACAAAGACAAATCCTTAACCGACAATGACATAATTAAAGCATTAAGCGAAAATCCTATTCTCATAGAACGTCCTATAGTGATCAAAGACAACAAAGCAATAATCGCCAGAGAACTTGAAAAGCTTAAAGATTTTATCTAAAAAGCACCTCATTACATTTAACAAAGATTTGGGAATTGTCACTTAAACCAAAGTCTATTTTTGCACTCTAAAGCAAGAATCAAAACCGTTTAAATGAAAAAAATTCAGATTATCACCGTTCTATTTTTATTGTGTAACACATTTTTAGCTTTTGCCCAACCTAATGCAGGACGAGCCAAAGTCAACATCACCGGAAGCGTGATTGATAAAACCAGTAAACTTCCCTTAGAATACGCTACCGTAACTTTAAAAAATACCCAAAATCCCAAAGCTGTTTTTGGCGGAATTACCGACAATAAAGGAAACTTCAATGTTGAAGCTACTGCCGGTGTTTACGACATTATAGTCGAATTTATTTCGTTTAAGCCAACCGAAATCAAGCAAAAACGTCTGAATGAAAATACCAACCTTGGAATTATTTCTTTGGAAGAAGATGCTACCCAATTAAATGAAGTTGTGGTAAGAGCCGAAAAAACTACCGTTGAAATCAAACTTGATAAAAAAGTATACAATGTTGGCCAAGACTTAATGGTCAAAGGCGGAACCGTTAGTGATGTTTTAGACAACATTCCATCAGTATCGGTTGATGTAGAAGGAAATGTAAGTTTGAGAGGTAATGAAAATGTTAGAATTCTAATCGACGGTAGACCTTCGAACGCTATTAACATCACGGAAGCTTTACGATTAATTCCGGCTGATGCTATTGAAAAAGTAGAAGTGATTACCAATCCATCCGCTCGTTATGATGCTGAAGGTGGCGGTGGTTTACTGAATATCATTCTTAAAAAAGGCAAAAATCAAGGAATTAACGGAACTTTCATCGGAACAACCGGTTATCCTAAAAACAACGGTCTAAGCGGAACCATCAATTACAAAACCAAAGAATTCAACTTATTCACCACTCAAGGTTACAACCACAGAGATAATCCCGGAAATGCTTTAACCAATTCCAGATATCTCAACGATGACAACTCTACCAGAGATTACATGAACGAAACTCGTGAAAATGAAAGAGCTAATAAATCGTATAATGGTAACTTCGGATTTGATTGGTTTTTAAGTGAAAGCTTAACATGGACCAATACTGTAAACTACAGAAGAAGCAGTGGTAATAATTTAGATGATGTTTTGCAAAAGTATTATGATGTTAACTTTGACTTTCAGTACGATAGAAACCGTATTAATGATGAAGAAAGCCAAAGTAAAAACATAGAATACGCAACCAATTTTACTAAAAAATTTAAAAAAGATGGGCATAAGCTAACTATTGACGGCTCTTTTGCCAAAAATACTGACGACAATTTAGCTTTCATTACAGACTCAGCTACAAATACCCCAATAATCACTGTAGATGAAACCACCAATAGACAAAAACAAAACCGAAACTTAATCCAAACAGATTATGTCTATCCTTTTGCCAAAGGCAGTCAAATAGAATTGGGTTATAAAGGTGAATTTTTGAAAAACATAACCGACTACAGCGTGGTTACCAATGGTGTTCCTTTTCCGCAGTTTACCAATATACTAGAATACAAAGAATACGTGAATGCTTTCTACACCAGTTATGGTACCAAAATCAAAAAGTTCTCCTTCCTTTTAGGTTTGCGTTGGGAAGATTCAAATATCGAAGTGAATCAGTTGGCTACAAGCGATTTTAATGATAAAAAATACGATAATTTCTTTCCGAGTGCTTTCTTTACTTACGAAATCGGAGAGCAAACAAGCGCTTCCATCAGTTACAGTCGCAGAATTCAAAGACCACGTGGGCGTTTCTTGAATCCGTTCAATAATCTCTCGAGTAACGTAAATATCTTTGTGGGTAATCCCGATTTGGATCCGGCTTTTACAGATGCTGTTGACATTGGTTATATCAAACGTTGGAACAAACTAACATTAAGTACATCGCTTTACGGTAATTTAACTTCCGATTCTTTCCAATTCGTTAGAAGAGAAAGCGGTACCTTCCAAAACGGAATTCCTGTAATCATTAGTTCTCCTATCAATTTAGCCACTGAATACAGAACCGGATTTGAATTTACCTTTAATTATTCTCCATACAAATGGTGGAAACTAAACAGCAACTTCAATTTCTTCTACAATGAAACCGATGGTGATTTCAGTTATATTGACTTCAACGGAAACGAAGTTATTCAAGACTTTGATAACAGCACTGTTGCTTGGTTTACCCGTTTGACCTCCAAAATAACTTTACCTTACAAAATAGATTGGCAAACCAATGCCACTTATAATGGTCCGCAAAAAAATGCACAAGGGAGAAGTTTGGGCGTTTTCAGCATGAACTTAGCCTTCAGCAAAGACATCTTAAAAGACAAAGGAACACTTTCTTTAAATGTAAGCGATTTGCTCAATTCCAGAAAGCGATTAATGGAAACCTTTATCGCCGGAACTGTTGATTCCTATGGAGAAATGCAATGGAGAGAACGACAAATCAACTTCTCATTCACTTACCGTTTCAACGTTCAGAAAAACGAAAGAGAAAAAGAAAGAAGAACTCGTGGCGGCCAACAAGACGATGGCGGTGATTACCCGGGATAATGTAACATAAAAAAAGCCTCGAAATATTTCGAGGCTTTTTTTTACAACAAACTGTCTAAAAAATTATTCAGCTTGTTCGGCTTCTTTTTGCGCTTTTCTCTCTTGCAAAAACTCTCTCACACCACCAAAAACCCAATAAGGGATGATAGCAGTAATCAAGAAAATCATCAACCAAAAACCAATGGTTAAGATTGTCAAGAAAGCTAAGAAGCCTAAATACTGTTGAAATTCAAACATGTTTTCCGGAATTTTTTTGAATTATAAGCAAATGTAAGCCGAATATTTGGGCTTACCAAACAACTAAACATATTTTATCAAATACTTTATCCACATTTTTTTGCACAATTTTCAGGAGCTAATCCGGCTGTCCACGCTATCTTTTCAGCCAATATTACGGTTGACAACCGTAACATTGGCTAAAAAGGATGTTGTTCCCATCCGGGCTAGGGCTTTGGTGTATTTTAGGAAATAAAGCCAAATTACCAATCTGTTTGTTTGATACCCAAAATAAAAAACCCGGTTTAGAGCCGGGTTTTTCGTGATCTGTCAAAATCAAACAAAACAATAATCAAACTATTTTCTTATAAACATGTTGGTGTAATATTTTCTTCC
>NZ_JBILQL010000138.1:0-2820 GCF_044373165.1 Flavobacterium sp. | reverse complement strand
TACGTAATTAATACGTCAAATTCATTTCCTTCGGGTTTGTCAATTATTACATCTACGTTTACACTATTATAAGAAATAGACTTCGTAATTCTATAAGCCGAAGTATTTGGGTTAGGCTGGTTTGACGTATTATCTTTTTCGCACGATAAAAACAACAACATTAATAATGGTATAAGAATTCTCATAAAATAAATTTTAAATATTTAATCAAACTAGACTGTTTTTATTTAAAAAAGTTTAATCTTCTAGATAATAAACTTATCGCTAACGTTCCGCGACATGGAGTAGTTGCGATTATTTATTACTGATGATTTCAAGTGCAAAACCACATTTGAAAGTCTGAAGGACTTTCGGGAGAAGCGAGAGCTACGCAGTTGCTATAAAAACGCTGTTATATTTGGTTTTTCATATCCATCATTCCGTGAAGAATTCTAACAACTTCAATTTCTTTTTGAGAAACTATTTGGTAAAAAATAATATGTTCACCGGTTTTAAAACCTAATACATTTTTTTCCACGACATCATAAGATTTACCTTGATTTGGTTTATTTGCTAATTCTTGACAAGAATCCATAAGTAACAAGTAATATATCTCAGCTTGATTTTCAGACCAAGTTTTTACTGTATAATCCCAAATGTCTTTTAAATCATCAACGGCTTTGTTGTTTAAATAAAACTTGGCCATTATTTTTTTCTAGACTTAAGAGTTTCTAAATGTTTTTTCGGATCAAAGTCAACAGCGCGGCCACTTTCAATTCCTTCCCGGATTGCATTCCGTAAAACAATTATGCGGCTTTCTTCTTCTTCCAAAAGGCGAAGCCCAGCGCGTACTACTTCACTTGCGTTGCTAAAACGGCCTTTCGAAACAGTTGATTCTATAAAACTTTCGAAATGATTACCCAATGATATTGATGTGTTTTTTCCCATGGTTTCTTCATTTTTGGTAAAGTTACCAAATTTTGGTAATTAAGCAATTGCTTTCTTAGAAATTTTGGAAAAATCACATATAACGTTTCTCGGCTTGGCGATGTGGCGGATTTTCAGCACAAAAACTCATTAGAAATACTGCTGTTGAATCTTGCACAAATGTTTCATAGAAGCACTTCAGCCGCCATATTGCCAAACCGATGTGTGTGCCCTGCATCCGCAGGACACACCCCGAAAGCTTTTCAAATAGTTCAAAAATACAAATTTCGACTACAAAAACTAACTTTCGGGGTGTTATTTTTCCAGAGGGTGTGAGTCCCTTAACCGCGAGAGTAACGTCTCGAAGGTTTAGTAAGCTGCAAGCTGGTTTGGAGTGATTCAAGCAGTGAAGGAAGCAGGACTACAAAATCCGGTACTGACGAACAGAAACGTCATAAGAGGCAATTTAAAGCGGATAAGCGTCCACAGCAACGCAAAGTCCAAAGTATACCAAAACTTTAATTTGTAGATGACGCAGTGATTGGAGGAAGGAAAAAACGGTTACCAGGGGAGGTCTCTTAGATTACGAGTTCATCACAAAGAGAAGTCAGCAGATGTCATAGTACTTGAAAGTAACGAGGTGCGAATAGAAACCGCATAGGACTCACAAACAAGGAAGGACTGAACGTAAAGAGGTTTTCAATAAGTAACGGAATCTCGCTTAGGCAGATAGCTCTACTTAACGAAAACAGGTTAACAAAGAATCTGAAACAATCCCGAAGTTTCGGGACAGATTAAACAAAAATGATTGAAAAAGTAGTACATCCTTACAACTTCCAAAAAGCATTGGAACACGTCATTGCCAATAAAGGTAGTGCAGGTGTTGATGGCGTTTCTATCAAAGAACTCCGCAAGGTATTCTCAGAAAAGAAAGACCAGTTAATTATGGAAATCAAACAAGGAAGCTATCAAATTCAACCCATTCTAGGAATCGAAATTCCAAAGGGAAACGGAAAAACCCGATTATTGGGAGTTCCCACAACAAGCGAACGAGTGTTGCAACAAGCGGTCTCACAAAGCATCGCTCCTTTATTTGAACCCGAATTCAAACCCAACAGTTTTGGATTTAGACCCAACAAAAACGCCCGACAAGCCGTTGGACAAGCACGGGATTACATCCATTCAGGACAAAACCACATTGTGGATATTGACCTGAAAAACTTCTTTGATGAAGTTGACCATTGTTTAGTATTGAATTTGGTATTCCGAAAAGTGAAATGCAAAACCACGATGCAACTCATTCGCAAATGGCTTCGAGCACCGATTAAAATCAACGCAAAGCTACAAAAACGAAGAAAAGGCGTCCCACAAGGAAGCCCATTAAGCCCGCTATTATCCAACATTTTACTCCATCAATTGGATAAGGAAATGACCCGAAGAGGACATAAATTCGTTCGTTACGCTGATGATTTTAGTATCTATTGTAAGAGCCACAATCAGGCAAAAGCTACTAGTGTAGTAATTGAAAAGTTCCTCAAGAACAAGCTCAAACTAACCATCAACAAAGAAAAGAGTGGCATTAGAAAACCCTCTCACTTTACGTTACTTGGCTTTGGATTTGTGCCCGTTTACAATAAAGGAAGCAAGAATCAATACCAACTCGTAGTAACTGAAAAGGCATGGAAAAACCTAAAGATGCGTCTCAAAAGCATCACCCGAAAAACCACTCCAGCAAAACTAGAAGAACGTATTACCAAGATAAAGGAAATCCAACGAGGATGGTTAACCTATTTTCGAGGAACCAACATCATGGGAAAATTACGAGACATTGACGGCTGGCTAAGGAATCGCATCCGCTACTGCATTTGGCACGACTGGAAGAAACCTGAAAGGAAAAGGAAAAACCTGATTCGA
>NZ_JBILQL010000080.1:0-11517 GCF_044373165.1 Flavobacterium sp. | reverse complement strand
TGAAGAAAGATTGCAGTTTTTTATCATTCCAAACGAAGATGTGAAAGAAACTATTGAAGACTTTTTGGTTAGTCAGGAAATTGATATGTTGGCTATGCTGACTTACAAGCGCAATTTCTTTGTATCATTATTTACCACTACCACTACTCAAAAATTATCTTATTATTTGCCAACACCGATTTTAGCTTTCCACGAATAAAAAAAAGCGTCTCGATTTGAATTGAGACGCTTTTTGGTATAAAGGTTAGTGTATTTTAATTGTTCAGCATTACCGGCATAACCAACATGGTTACGGTTTCTCCTTCATCCAAACCATCAATTGGAGTAAGAATTCCGGCGCGGTTTGGCATGGACATTTCCAACATAATTTCGTCCGACTGTAAGTTGGTCAACATTTCAGATAAGAAACGGGAGTTGAAGCCAATTTGCATATCATCACCTTGGTAATCACAAGTTAAACGCTCTTCTGCTTTGTTTGAATAATCGATGTCTTCTGCAGAAATGTTCAATTCGGCACCCGCAATTTTTAAACGAATTTGGTGTGTGGTTTTGTTGGAGAAAATGGCAACACGACGAACAGAGTTCAATAAAAGTACTCGGTTGATCATTAACTTATTCGGGTTTTCTTTTGGAATAACTGCTTCATAGTTAGGGTATTTTCCGTCAATCAAGCGACAAGTCAATACGTAACTGTCAAAAGAGAAAGTCGCATTTGAATCATTGTATTCAATAGTGACGTCAGATTCTGAAGTTCCCAAAATTCCTTTTAAAATGTTCAAAGGTTTCTTCGGCATAATAAAATCTGCCACTTGTGATGCTTTCACATCCGTGCGGGCATATTTTACTAATTTGTGAGCATCAGTGGCCACGAAAATCAAACCTTCCGGAGAGAATTGAAAAAACACACCACTCATTACCGGACGCAAGTCATCGTTTCCGGCAGCAAAAATGGTTTTGCTTATCGCGGTAGCTAAAACTTCAGACGGAACTATTGTTGAGGATGGATTATCCAAACTAACCGATTTTGGGAATTCTTCTCCTGGAGCATAAGCAATCGCATATTTTCCGGAGTTAGAACTGATTTCGATGGTGCTGTTTTCTTCTACCGTAAAAGTCAAAGGTTGCTCCGGAAATGTTTTTAGGATGTCTAACAACAATTTCGCCGGAACTGCAACACTGCCTTTGCTGGTGGAATCGATTTCTAAAGTAGCCGACATGGTAGTCTCTAAATCAGAAGCCGAAACAGTTAAAGTTTTATTGTTTAATTCGAATAGGAAATTATCTAGAATAGGCAAGGTATTGCTACTGTTGATAACACTACCCAAAACTTGTAGTTGTTTTAATAAGTATGAACTCGATACTATAAACTTCATTGTATTTTATTTTTTACAAATATATCTTAAACTAACAGATTTCAAAAAGTTTTTTATTAACATTACTTGCTGTATTTGCGCTTGCGTAAAAGGGTAAAGGCTACGCCGAACAGCAGCAAGATTACTATTGGAATTGCTACAGTTACGACTTGCGATTGGGTGTAATTGTCATACACTTTTTGCTTGTCTAATAATGGCAAATCAACTTCTTTGCTTCGAATGTTAATAAGTCCGTTATCATCCAGCAAATAATTCACACAATTCATCATAAACTCTTTGTTGGCATATAAATTATTGGTCCATTTGTCGTACCCCAATTCAAGCGGTTGCCCATTTTTGTCTAATTGGTTTTTGATGATATCGCCATCCGAAACGACTATCATTTTATTGGTTGTTCCCGAGTTTTTAAAGCTTGCTTCTTTAAAGGGTAAAATTCTGTTTTCGTAAACAGAGTGGAATTGTCCTTCTAACAAAACCGCTACCGGGTAATTGCCTTTGCCAACAAATTCTTTTTGTTCAGGACGAAGTGAAACCATGTCCAAACTAACTTGCGAAGGTGTTCCAATCAATTTGGAAACTTGTGAGGATTGCAATAAAACTGTTTTCTTGATATTGTTCCCCAAAAGTTCAATCGGATTGGCAAAGTCAAATTTAATCCCATCCAAATTGCTCACAATCGGATTGTTAGAAGTTGGGTAAATTAAGGGTGAAAAAAACCAAGGATATTGAGTGTACTGCGTTGCGCTGCCTTGTTCTCCGGTGGCTAGGGCAATAGGTGTATTTTGCAAATCGAAAATCAAATCAGGACGCATTCGAATACCGTATTTGAAGAACATATCATTCAAACCTAAATCTCTTGGAAAAGCCAAGTTGGTTCCGGTTTCATTGTACAAACTGTCCATTTCCATCGCTACTTGATCAACCAACCAAAGTGTCTTTCCGCCATTGATAATAAACTGGTCGATTACTTGTTTTTCGGCATCGGTGAAAGCTTCGGTAGGTTTGGCAATGACAGCCAAATCATATTTCTTTAAGTATTTTAAAGTTTCATTCGGACTTTTAGCCACTGAATCCAATGTAAATGGCCCTATATAGTAATTGTCTCTCACAGATTTGATAAAGTCGGCTATGTAACGATCTTGTAATTCGCCGTTTCCGTTTAAAATAACCACTTTTTTCTGTTTGGCTTTGGCAACTGTATTGATGGCATTTGCAAGTGCGTATTCTAAATGCTGAACCGAACTTATAACCTTCTCAGCGGTAGAAGCACCCATCATATTTTTTAACAAAGGCACCTTAACCGAACGATCGCCGCAAGTAGCTACCGCCCAAGGGAAAACAACTTCTTGTGTTTGTTGGCCTTTATCGTTTACCGTAACATTCACGGGAGTCAAACCACGCTCCAAAAAAGATTGAATGGTTGTTTCTCTTTGTTCTTCCTCTTCTAATGGATTTACAAATTGAAAAATGATGTTGGGATTTTCGGCTTTGAATTCTTCTAATAATTGTTGGGTTTCAGTTTGTAATTTTTTGAATTCACCGGGGAATTCACCCTCCAAGAATACATCGATATAAAGCGGTTCTTGTACTTCGCTTACAATGTTTAAGGAAGTTTCGGAAAGTGTATAGCGCTTATCAGCTGTCAAGTCAAATCGATGGAAAGCAAAATGCCCGGCAAAGTTGAGCACTACTACAAAAAGTATAGTAAGGGCTATTTTTTTAAAGTCGTTTTTTGGCTTACTCATCACGATTTCAAGGATTTTAATTTATATACGGTAAACGATAAAAACAAAAAGGCAACACTTACAAAATACAAAACGTCACGAGTATCTAAAACGCCTCGTGACATACTTTTAAAGTGATAATCCATCCCTATTTTAGCTACGGTATTTTCAAATCCGATGAGGTAACCGGAAACACCTTCGAATCCATAATAAAATAAGAAACATAAGAATACGGAAACCAAGAAAGCTACAATCTGATTCTCGGATAGGGTTGAGGTAAAAATACCAATAGCAGTGTATGAAGCCACTAAAAATAAGAGTCCGAAATACGAGCCCATAGTACTTCCCATATCAATATTGCCTTCCGGAGAACCCAAACTTGAAATTACGTAAACGTAAACCAAAGTTGGAATTAACGCAATTACAATCAACAAAAAGGAACCTAAAAATTTACCGTTTACAATTTGCCAAATCGACAAAGGTTTAGTCAGTAAAAGCTCAATCGTGCCTTGTTTTTTTTCATCCGAAAAACTCCGCATGGTCACAGCAGGAATCAGGAAAATTAATATCCACGGTGCTAAAGTAAAAAACGGACTCAAATCGGCAAAGCCACTTTGTAAGATGTTGTATTCCCCGTCAAAAACCCATAGGAAAAGTCCGTTGAGCAACAAAAAAATGGCAATCACCAAATATCCGATTGGTGAGCCAAAAAAGGATTTTATTTCTCGTAATGCGATTGATTTCATTTATATTTTTTTGTTAGTGTTTTCACTGAACACTGGTTACTGAATACTGATCACTTTATCCACACTCCACGCTTCCGGTTTGTCGTTGAAGAGTTGTTTGGTAAATGTCCAAACCTCGTCAAACAAGGCCGATTTTCGGTAGTTTTCTAAATCTTCCTCCGTTTCCCAATAACTGTAGGTAAAGAAAATTTCGGGATTGATTTTGTCCTGATACAATTCTAGTAAACGGTTTCCGGGCGCATTTCGTATTTTTTCTTTGATTAAATTGAAATTTTCCAAAAACTTCGGAATATTTTCCTCGTGAAAACTCATCTTTACAATTCTGACAAACATCTTATCCTTTTATTGATTTCTTAACTTTTAAACTCAATAGTAACCAAATCCCGGTATTGTAAACCTAAAAGCGAAGTGGCCGAACCTACTGTGTCAGGATTGCTCCTGAAAATGGCAATCTCCAAAAAACCGGCTTCATTAAAAATCGCTAATTTCTCACCTTCATAATCTTTCCAAGTATATTTATCGGAAACCACTATGTCGGAATATTTAGGCAGTATGGTTTTGATACTTTGGCTTTTGAAATTAATTTCATAAGGTCGGCCCTTGCCGGTTTCCAAAAACATTTTCTTTGAAATATTGGTCACGGCATTGCCTAAATGATCAAGATATACAATATAACCTTTGATGAGGTTTTCCTGAACTATCGCTTGTAATTCGGTTACTTCTTTGATGGTTTTGATTTCTTTTCCTATAACATTCAGCAAACCGCCTTTGGCCAAATGACAAGCTACTTTTACAAACACGTCTAAGTCGGTGGCATCACTTGGTAATCGGTCGTGAATATTAATCGCCACTATTTTTTGAGGAACAATTTTTTGGACCAACATGCTCAGAATTCCGTTATCGGCACAAATGAAATAATGGTCATTCCACTGCATGGCGATGTGTTGGTTGTTATCGTTCAATTCGATATCAACACCAATCAAATGAACAGTTCCTTTTGGGAAACTGCTGTATGCAGCGCCAATTATATAAGCCGCTTCCACTATGTTAAATGGGTCAATATGATGCGAAACATCAATTGCAGTGACCTCAGGATGTTCTGACAATAGCTTACCTTTCAAAGCACCCACAAAGTGGTCTTTTAATCCATAATCAGTGGTTAAGGTAATTATTGACATAGATTGTTTATAACTTGATTGAAATTGGGCTCAAAAATAATAAAACCTAACCTTTTAATTGATTAAATTTGGATACAAAGCTAACAATTATCTAGCGATTTTTTTAATTTAATACTACTGCTTTTGAACGAACGTATCATTGAATTACACGACATTGCTCCAAAAGAATTTTGGGGCGCACAAGACACTCATCTTGAAACGATTAAAAAATACTATCCTAAGTTAAAAATTGTAGCTCGAGGGACAACCTTGAAAGCTTTTGGGGAGAAAGAAGAATTGGATGAGTTTGAGAACCGATTTAACCGATTGATGTTGCATTTTACCCGATACAATAATATTGACACCAATGTAATTGACCGCGTAATTCAAAGTAATTCTCAGGAAGAACAACGCATGCCCGATCACGATAAAATTTTGGTGCATGGTTTAGGAGGAAAACTGATTAAGGCAATGACACCTAACCAGCAAAAACTGGTAGATTACGTCAACAAAAACGACATGGTGTTTGCTGTCGGTCCGGCCGGTACCGGTAAAACCTACACCGGAGTAGCTTTGGCAGTGAAAGCTTTAAAGGAAAAGCAAGTAAAAAGAATCATTTTAACACGTCCAGCTGTAGAAGCCGGTGAAAATTTAGGATTCTTACCTGGTGACATGAAAGAAAAATTAGACCCGTACATGCAACCATTGTACGATGCTTTGCGCGACATGATTCCTCCTCAAACTTTAGAAGATTACATTTTAAAAGGAATTATTCAAATTGCACCTTTGGCATTCATGCGGGGCAGAACTTTAGACAATGCATTTGTGATTTTAGATGAAGCCCAAAACACCACACATTCCCAAATGAAGATGTTTTTAACCCGTATGGGAAAAAATGCAAAATTTATTATCACTGGTGATCCCGGTCAGGTGGATTTGCCTCGACGCACTATTTCCGGATTAAAAGAGGCTATTTTGGTGTTAAAAGACATCGAAGGTATTGGGATAATTTATTTAGATGATAAAGATATAGTAAGACACCGATTAGTGAAAAAGGTGATTGATGCTTATAAGAGCATTGAAAACAACGATTATTAATAACAAAGCCTTATCGTTTGATAAGGCTTTGTTTAATTGACTAAGTTTTGTCGAAACCAATCTTTACAATCCAAATAGTTCAAGAGTAATGGTGATTTGTAATTGAAGATTTTTTCGTTATGTTGTAATTGGTTTCCATCGTAAACACAATAATATTTATCCTCTATTTTCTGGATGTCTAAATGATGCATCCCTGCGGTAAACTCTTTTATGTTTTTTTGAGATTGCAGCAGTAGGTGTTTTTCTTTTTTAACATCATACAGCTTATTTTTGAACTTCAGTCGGTAAATAGAAAGGCCGGAACCATAGCCTTTGTAGCAACTTTGAACCGGTAAAAGCAATCCGTTTTTATCGGCAAAAATCCTTCCCCCGGGACGTGATTCAGTGCCTTCCATCACTACAGAACGTTTATGTAAAGCCCAATTGCCTTGTAAATCGTTTGATTGGTACATTTGCATTTTAAAGTCTTTATTGCTGCCTACCAAAATATTGAGCGTGTCTGATAAATAAATTGTTGGGTCTTTTAATCTGATATTATGAATAAGTGTGTCACAAACTTTCCAACCGAAAGGGAAGTTATGGGCTTTATACAATAAAACATGATTAGCGCCTTGACTCTCCGGCAGCATGTAAAACTCGTTTTTATACTTAAAAACTTGAGGATACGACAAATGAAAGCGCTCTTTTAATACTGTGCCACGATATTGATAATTACGACCGTCTTTTGAAGTCAGTAAACCAACAACGGCAAAATAATTTTTGACTTTTTTGTGTTCAAAGAAAATGTAAAAGGAGTCTTTTTCTTTAATAAAAAAAGGATCTGCTATAAATTGAGTACTATCTATATGTTTTTTGACTTGCTCAAAGCTGTAGATTTTATTTTTTTTAAAATCAATTTTGTCCGGATAAGTGGAAGAAAATCCAAAACCAATGGACCACGGACCTCCAACAGGTTTGAAAAAAGGAACTCTGTAATTTAAAATTCCAACAATTATAATACCGATAACCAATAAGGTTATGAATGATTTTTTAATCAAAATATGTCATCTATTATTTTACGATGCAATATTATAATTTTTTTACAAAGTTTACTCATCTGTTGTCTATCACTTTAAAACAAATTACTTTTGCAACCACAACAACACAACACTATGAATACAATTACTTCTACCAATTTTCGGTTTCCCGGTCAAAAATCTGTTTACAGAGGAAAAGTCCGAGAGGTTTACAATATTAATGATGAACTTTTGGTTATGATAGCCACAGATCGCCTTTCGGCTTTTGATGTGGTTATGCCCAAAGGAATCCCTTATAAAGGACAGATTCTGAATCAAATCGCCACTAAGTTTATGCAACTTACTGCTGATATAGTGCCAAATTGGTTAATCGCTACGCCCGATCCTAATGTAGCAATCGGTCATTTGTGTGAACCTTTTAAAGTAGAAATGGTTATAAGAGGTTACCTATCCGGTCATGCAGCCCGTGAATATGCGAGTGGTAAAAGAGAACTTTGTGGTGTAACAATGTCCGAGGGTTTGAAAGAAAACGATCAATTTCCAACCCCTATTATAACTCCGACCACCAAAGCAGATAACGGTTCACATGATGAAGACATTTCCAGAGAAGCTATTTTGTCTAATGGTATTGTTGCTGAAGATGACTATTTGATTTTAGAGCAATACACCAGGGCATTATACCAACGCGGTACCGAAATTGCCGCTGCCAGAGGTTTAATCTTAGTAGATACTAAATATGAATTCGGTAAAACCAAAGACGGTCAGATTGTTTTAATTGATGAAATCCACACTCCCGATTCTTCTCGTTATTTTTATGCAGAAGGCTATCAAGAAAGACAAGACAAAGGCGAAGAACAAAAGCAATTGTCTAAGGAGTTTGTGAGAAGATGGTTAATCGAAAACGGATTTCAAGGAAAAGAAGGCCAACAAATTCCTGATATGTCTGATGAGTATATCCAAACTGTTTCTGAGCGATATATCGAACTATATGAAAATATTATCGGGGAATCATTCTTTAAAGCTGATATCTCAAATATTCAGGATAGGATAGAAAAAAATGTTTTGCAGTTCCTCAATTCCTAATCTTATTCATCACAGTAAATAAGCCGCTTAATCATGCGGCTTTTTTTATGCTCATTGTTAAACTTATGTTATTGTTTGTTTTTAATGCAACGAAAACTGTTCTGTTGTCGTCCTATAGGCAGTTAATTTTAGTCAAGCATTATGCAAATAATTACTATTACTTCAGGGATTTTTTTATCATTAGTTTACCTAACAGTCAACAATTACTATAGTGCAAAAAGTGTTTTTTGGTCTTTTATCCCTAAAAATCAATTAATTACAAAATCATAAAAGTTAAAAAAATGTTAAATTTAAGTACTATGCAATACAAGATACTTGTTTTTAGATATATATTTGCATAGGATATTAATAACAATCAATAAATCATCATCAATAAATCATCAATCATTATGAAATCAACAATTATGTTTTTAGGACTTGCTTTATTAACAGTATCAACTACTAAAGCAAACGAATTGCAAGCTCAAGAAGTAATGCAACAAGAAGTGACTACAATTACTGTAGAAACCAAACAACAACTCAATCTGAATTTGTCAGACATCATTTCGTTTAAAATTAGCAAAGCGGATAATACCGGTGATACCGCCATTTTTAATCCTGAAACAGTATTCAAAACGGATTACAGTAAACCAATGCAAGAAGTTATTAATGAAGATAAATTATTAACCGAAGCACAAGAAGAAGTATACCAACCTTTGTGTTTAGAAATGTCAGTTTTGGATAAAATTCAGGAAGACAATCAAATAATCGAAAGTAATATTTCTGAAGAAGTCTTTCCTTTAGATTTTGAAAAAATTAACCGTACTGCTCAATGTATCAAGGTAAATTTAAATGATACAGCTATACCGGTTGATGTTAAATTGTAATTTTGGTTAATTAGTGAAAACGAAAAAGCATCCGTAGAGGATGCTTTTTCAATTTAAGGTTATTTGAAATACGAAAAGGAATCATTATTCTCAATTTTCAACAAACTTTCGTATATCAGTTTGATTACATTTTCTACGTCTTCACGGTGTACCATTTCAACAGTAGTATGCATATACCTCAAGGGCAATGAAATTAACGCCGATGGAACGCCGCCATTACTATAAGCAAAAGCATCGGTGTCTGTACCGGTAACTCTTGATGTGGCATGTCTTTGAAACGGTATCTTTTGGGCTTCTGCTGTATTTACTATTAAGTCTCTTAAAGTATTGTGAACTGCCGGAGCATAAGCAATCACGGGCCCTTTGCCCATTTCTAAATCACCTTCAATCTTCTTTTCAATCATTGGAGTAGAAGTGTCGTGACAAACATCGGTAACTATAGCTACATTGGGGTTGATGGTTTTGGTAATCATTTCAGCACCGCGCAAACCAACTTCCTCCTGAACAGAATTGGTAATATAAAGCCCAAAGGGTAATTTCTTTTTATTTTCTGTAAGCAATCGAGCCACTTCTGCAATCATAAATCCACCCATTCGATTGTCAATCGCTCGACAAACAAATTTGTTGCCGTTCAACACCATAAACTCATCCGGATAGGTAATCACACAGCCTACATGAACGCCTAAGGCTTCCACTTCTTTTTTGGTAGCACAACCACAATCAATAAAAATATTATGTAAAGTTGCCGATTCTTCCTTGCCACGATTGCGAGTGTGAATGGCAGGCCATCCGAATACGCCTTTTACAATGCCTTTTTTGGTGTGAATGTTGACTCTTTTTGAGGGCGCTATCTGATGGTCAGAACCACCATTTCTAATGACATAAATCAAGCCGTTATCCGTGATGTAATTCACATACCAGGAAATCTCGTCTGAATGGCCTTCAATCACTACTTTATAAGGCGCATCAGGGTTAATAACTCCAACTGCAGTCCCGTAAGTATCAGTGATAAAAGTGTCCACATAAGGTTTTAAGTAGTCCATCCAAAGCTTTTGTCCGCTCGATTCATATCCGGTAGGCGAAGCGTTATTCAAATAACTTTCTAAGAATGATAATGAGGATTTGTTCAATATACTTTTTGTTGCCATCTGTTTTTTTTGCTAAAATATAAATTTGGCATTACAGTTGTAAAGGATATTCTATATTTTTACCCTAATAATTGTAATCCATGAAAAAGTTATTTTTTTTAGCCTTCATTTTGTTGCTTAGTATTAACAGTAATGCCCAAATTGCTATTGATTCTATTGTTAAAAAAGATGTGGCAGAAGAGGAAAATGACACGGTAGTCAAAGATCCCATACTATTAGAAGAAGTTGTTATTTACAGAAGTCAATTAAGTCCGGAAGAAAAAAAACAATTCTTATTGCTCCAAAATAGGGTGTATAAAGTTTATCCCTACGCCAAAACAGCTGCCGATCGTTTAACCGCGCTCAATAAAAACATCGACAAAATGAAAACCAACAAGGAAAAGAAGAAATACTTTAAGTTGGTAGAAAACTACATGGAAGGTGAATTCACAGCCCAATTAAAAAAGCTCTCTCGAAAACAAGGTCAAATCCTAGTCAAATTAATCCATCGTCAAACCGGTTTTACCACTTTCGAGCTAATTAAAGATTACAAAAGCGGCTGGAAAGCCTTCTGGTCCAACAATACAGCCAAACTTTTCGATATCAATCTCAAATCAAAATACCAACCCTATGAGGTAAATGAAGATTTCCTTATAGAATCCATCCTCGACAGAGCTTTTAATCGAGGTAGGTTGCCGCGTCAAAAACCGGCTACTCCAATTGATATCGACGAACTTACGGAGTATTGGGAACAACAAGCCAAAAAAAAGTAAAGTTTGGAGCGAATCGATAGTCTTTATCAGTAAACCATATTCCCGCTTTCCGTTGCAATCTCGTCCCAAAAGACGAGATTTTCTCTGCAATCGGGGCTAAAACAGGAATGGTCTTCTTTTATTTGTAAACTTTCAAAAAAATATTTCCACCCAAAAATCATAAAACCAACCACTTGCAAAAAACTTTCAAAAAATGATTTGAAAACATTTGCAAAAGCGGAAAACTGTAGTACTTTTGCACCCGCAATCAAGCCAAACTGGCTATTTACTAATAACAGTTAGTATAACTTTTACAGTAAATATAAGTATCGTTCTTAAGATTTGTTGATAAAAAGAAAGAAGATTTTTATTTAAAAATTTGCGGAAACTAATAAAAGCAATTATCTTAGCAATCCTTATTTTTTGAAAATCAACAACAAGAAGATAAATTCAAAAAATATTTTAGAATTTGCTTGTTAGTTTAAAAAAGATGCTTACTTTTGCACCCGCTTTGAGAATGAAAGTGGTATTAAAAAAGAAGAATACGTTCATAGACATATTGAATTGACAGCCGT
>NZ_JBILQL010000137.1:0-2844 GCF_044373165.1 Flavobacterium sp. | reverse complement strand
TTCGGAGTAGCACTCTCGGCATTGGTTTGTATTTATTTATTTTGGAGTACCGAAAGAGCGATTAAAAAGAATTTTCCAAACGAATAATTATGTCCATCAAATCCATCGCTGCGAAATTATTTGCGCAATACATTCATAATAAAGTCCAAAATTGGGCAACAAAACCTGTGGAAACCCAAGAAAAAGTTTTCCGGGATTTGATAGCACAGGCCAAACACACACAGTTTGGTAATGACCACGATTTTGCCCATATCAAAACGTTTCAGGACTTTGCGGCTAAAGTACCGATTCGGGATTATGAACAACTCCGGTCTTATGTTGATCAAGTGGTTAAAGGGGAAGCCGATATTCTCTGGAAAGGCAAACCGATTTATTTTGCCAAAACTTCCGGAACAACTTCTGGTGCTAAATACATTCCGCTCACTAAGGAATCGATGCCGTATCATATCGAAGCCGCTCGAAATGCCATCTTAAGTTACATTCACGAAACCGGCAAAGCTGATTTTGTCGACGGCAAAATGATTTTCCTCCAAGGCAGTCCGATTTTAGAAGAAAAAAACGGCATTAAGTTGGGCCGACTCTCCGGGATAGTAGCGCATTTTGTTCCGAAATACCTCCAAAAAAACCGCATGCCAAGCTGGGAAACCAATTGCATCGAAGACTGGGAAACCAAGGTAGATGCCATAGTAGAAGAAACATTCAACGAAAACATGACCGTGATTTCCGGGATTCCTTCTTGGGTGCAAATGTATTTCGAAAAACTCCAGCAAAAAGGGAATAAACCTGTTGGAGAGATTTTTAAAAATTTCAATTTGTTCATTTATGGCGGCGTGAATTACGAACCGTATCGTGCCAAATTCGAGAATTTAATCGGTCGGAAAGTCGATTCCATTGAATTATTTCCGGCTTCGGAAGGTTTCTTTGCTTATCAAGATTCCCAAAAAGAAAAAGGAATGCTCTTGTTGCTCAACTCGGGCATCTTTTACGAATTTGTCAAAGCTGAAGAATTTTTTACCGAAAACCCGCGACGCTACACCATAGGCGAAGTCGAACTTGGCGTAAACTATGTTTTGTTGCTTACCACCAATGCCGGACTTTGGGCTTATAACATTGGCGACACCGTGCAATTCACCAGTTTAAATCCTTATCGCGTTATCGTTTCAGGTCGCATCAAACATTATATTTCAGCTTTTGGAGAACACGTTATCGGCAAGGAAGTCGAATCTGCTTTAAAAGAAGCTATGGAAGATACCGATGTCCGTGTGAACGAATTTACCGTCGCGCCGCAAATTACCCCTAACCAAGGATTGCCGTACCACGAATGGTTCATAGAATTTGAAAACGAACCGGAAAACCTGGAAGACTTTGCGCTTAAAATTGATCAAGCCATGCGCAAACAAAACACCTATTACGACGATTTGATTGTAGGTAATGTGTTGAGAGCTGTCGTGATTACCAAAGTGGCCAAAAACGGTTTCCAAGAGTACATGAAATCCATCGGGAAACTGGGCGGCCAAAACAAACTGCCGCGCTTGGCAAACGATCGAAAAATTGCCGACTTTTTTAAGTAGGAGCGAGTGGTTCGGGCCATTGCTAAACCATGTTCCTGCTCTCGTTAGTCGCTTTGCTTTTTTGGGGCAAAAAATCAAGAGCTCCGACAATAACGAGATCAGGGCTAAAAAACAAACCAAAGGCATGAAAATAAAATTTTTTATAATCTTCTTTTTTTACAACCTAGTATCGCTTTCTGCCCAAACCAGCCGAGGCTTAGCCGAACGGATCGAAGTTAATGGCATTGTCAAAGACAGCCTTAGCGGCCAACCGATTCCGTATGTGAATATTTGGGTTGAAAACGAAAATGTCGGTACTACTTCAGAAGAAGACGGAACGTTCTCTTTACCGGTTTCGGAAACAAAGAAGATTTGCTTTTCAGCATTGGGTTATGAGGCTAAAATCTTGTTGGCAACAAACGTAAAATCGGTTGTATTGTATCCAAAAGCACTGGAATTAAATGAAGTGGTTATCGAAAAAAGAAAAGGAACTCAGGAGATAGTAATTGGCGATTTTTCAGGTATAAAATTAAATTCAGGAGTCACCAATACCGGACAAGACAATGTGCATGTTTGGGCCAAAAAAATTGAGACTTCGGCAATAGTAAAAGCCCATCCTTTTATAAAAACAATAGAGTTCGTAACCTATTCAAGATTGAAAAACGTTTTGTTAAGAATCAGAATTTTTAAGGAAAACAATAATGGTCTTCCTTTGGAAGATTTAGTTGAGGAAGATATCTTAGTTCCAATAAAAAAAGGTCAAAAAAACAATCTGGTTGATTTGATAAAGTACAACATCAAGATTCCCGAGGAAGGTCTTGTGATAGGATTTGAATATCTAAAATTAGAACAAAACAAATTTGAATTCGAAATCACCTCAAAAGACAACAAACAAACTCAAAAAGCTTACCGATATGAACCTTCCATTAAAGGGTTTTACCCCGGAGGAGCATCACTACTAGTATTAAATCGCGATGGAAGTCCTCGTTCTAAAGGCTACGGAAATGTGGAAATTGCTTTAAAAATCAAACTATCCAATTAAATGAAATCACTCTTTTTCCTATTGTGTTTTTTCCAGCTTTCCGCTCAAGTTAAAGGCGTTGTATTAGATGAAAATAATAAACCTATTCCGTATGTGAATATTTGGTTCGCTAACGGTAATTTGGCGGATACTACTGAAGAGGACGGCACATTCATTATTTCGGATTTAAAAGAAAATCAGGTATTGTTTTTCAGTGCCATGGGATTTGAAAAGAAAACAGTTAAAGTGGCCGATGCAGCCCGAGTAGTAATG
>NZ_JBILQL010000010.1:0-43480 GCF_044373165.1 Flavobacterium sp. | reverse complement strand
CCAATACATCTTCTGTCGATTTTAGTTTATGCAAAAATAAATTTTATACTGAAAAAGTCAAGTTTTTTTTGATTTATTTTTAAGTAAGTGTAAGAACGTCTTGTTTCAGTAATCAGTGGTTAGTTTTTAGTGGTCAATTTGTGTACAATTGAACCGCTGAGTACTGTTTACTGAATACTGCGTACTACTTCCTCGGAATCCATTTTACTTCCTCGGCTTGCAGGTCAAAGGACAACTTCCGTGCCAAGACAAAAAGGTAGTCAGAAAGTCGGTTTAAGTACTTAATTACTTGTTCGTCGGTCGGTTCTAACTCGTGTAAATGTACAGACAAACGCTCTGCTCTACGGCAAACACAGCGGGCAATGTGACAATATGACACGGTTGTATGTCCGCCCGGCAAGACAAAATGTGTCATAGGTGGCAAAGCGGTGTCCATTAAGTCGATTTCGTTTTCCAGAAAAGCGATGTCTTCTTCTGAAATGCGGTTGATGTTTAATCGGGGTTGACCGTTTTTCAGGGTTTCTTTTTCCGGTGGTGTGGCCAAAATGGCGCCAACGGTAAACAAGCGGTCCTGGACTTCAATCAAAACATTTTTATACAAAACATTGATGTCTTGGTCACGGATTAAACCGATGTGAGAGTTGAGTTCGTCAACGGTGCCGTAACTTTCAATACGGATATGGTGTTTTGGGACGCGTGTACCGCCAAAAAGAGCAGTGGTACCGGTGTCGCCGGTTTTGGTGTAGACTTTCATTCTTTAAAGGTGCTAAGGTACTAAGGTGCTAAGGTACTGAGTTTTTTTTAAAGGTGCTAAGGCACTGAAGTTTTAAAGTTGACAAGCTTGCCAATAGATTACCAACTAGCCCTGATTGCAGTCTTGTCTTTTGGGACGAGACGGAAAGCAGGAATAGGGAATACAGATAAATCCCAAGCGTTTCGCTCCAAAATTTATTATAAATGATTGACGTTTTGGGTATCGCTTTCGATGATGCCGTCACGCAGACGAATGATTCTGTGGGCATATTGGGCGATGTCTTCTTCGTGAGTAACCAAAATGACCGTATTGCCATTTTTGTGGATGTCGTTAAACAAGTGCATGATTTCTACGGAGGTTTTACTGTCTAGATTCCCTGTTGGCTCATCGGCCAAAATGATGGAAGGTTTGTTGACCAAAGCTCTGGCAATCGCAACACGCTGGCGTTGTCCACCGGAGAGTTGGTTGGGTTGGTGGTCCATTCTGTCGGCTAAATTAACTTGTGTCAGCACTTCTGTAGCGCGTTCGTTTCTTTCTGATTTTGAATAACCGGCGTAAATCATAGGCAAAGCCACGTTGTCTAGCGCTGTTGTTCTGGGTAAAAGATTGAAGGTTTGGAATACGAATCCGATTTCTTTGTTGCGTATTTCAGCCAAATCATCATCGTGCATCTGGCTGACATCTTTACCGTTCAAAATGTAAGTTCCCGATGTAGGCGTATCCAAACAACCCAAAAGGTTCATCAAAGTTGATTTTCCGGAACCCGATGGTCCCATCAAGGCCACGTATTCGCCTTTGTTGATTTGTAAATCGATACCTTTTAAAACGTAGATGGTTTCGCTTCCTAATTGGAAATCGCGTTTAAGGTCTTTGATCTTGATTAAGGGATTAGCCATTGTTTACTGAGAATTGAATTTTGAAATAAGTAGTAAATATAACGATAATGTTACAAAGTGAGCGATAATTTTAAATCAATGAATTATGCAACAATTGCAGATAATTGTGTAATAGAGTAGCCGTTGACAGTGGGTAATTTTACACCAACATTAAAAACTTAAAATGATGAAAAACAGAATAATTAGATATGGAGTATTTTTTACTGCATTAGTGAGTTTGGTTTCTTGTAAAAACAACGAAGTTGAAACTGCAGCCGTCGATAAAATTGCTTCTTTGGAAAGCTATATTGATTCGCTTGAAAATGTAAATGCACAAGAGGTTGAAGCCAATTGGGATCAAATTGCTGCAGATTATAACCAAAGATCTGCCGCGTCCAAAGAGGCAATTGCTTCCTTGGGAGAAGATGTGAAACTTCGCAATCAATCAAGATTGGATTCTATTGATGCAAGGTATTTTGTGATCAGAACTTCGGTTGAAGCGGTAAAAGTTCCCGTAAAAGTCAATCCGAATCAAGCGCTTAGGGATACTTTCTTTGGCGCCGGTAAATTGGGAGAAGACATGAATTTCAGTTGGGTGAATAAAGACAATATTTTAGAAGCATACCAAACTTTCTTTGAGGCTTACAAAGCCAATAAAGAGAATTTTACCCGAGAAGATTACGATGAAGTAAAATTGATTTATGAAGCTTTAGACAGCAGAAAAAACACGGTTGAAAAAGAAGGTCTGACTTCTGAAGACAACACCAAAATAGCTGCTATCAAATTTAAATTTGCGCCTATGTTTAAGGTCAACAGAATTGGAGCAAAAGCAAGAGAAAATGAAGAAGCAAAAGAATAATTATTTTGAATTGGTTTGTTAATTCGAGAAATGGTGATCAGCAATGGTCATCATTTTTTTTAGGCACGAATCACGAAATGCTCTTTTTCCTGCTCGGCTCTGAAGAACACCAATCCCCATTGAAAAGTGTCAATAGTGACGGATACTTTTGGGTGATTTTTGATGACTTCCCATGCTTTTTCCATGTCTTTCGACCAATGAATATCGTCGAAAATCCATATGGTTTCATTGGTGATGGTTGGTAGTAACAATTCGAAATAGGATAGCGTTGCTGCTTTAGAATGGTTGCCGTCAAAGTAAATGAGTTGTCGGTTGTCGGTTGTCGGTTGTTGGTTTTTTAAAAAGCAATTAAATTCTGTTGCTACCGTATAGATGTTATTCAATTCAAAGGTTTCAAATTGTTTTTGAGCTACAGCCAAAGTGTTTTCACAACCTTCTAAAGTGATGATTTTAGCTTTCGGGTTTCCTAATGATAAGGCGGATGTCGCTAAACCTAATGAAGCTCCGATTTCCAAGATGTTTTTGGGTTGGAAGTAATTGGTGATTCTGAACAGTAATTCGGCTCGTTTGGGTGAAATTCCGGCGGTTTGAGCGATTTGGTTTATAGCTCGAATGTTGCTTTTAAAAACCCTTGAACCAGCGCCAAAATCAGTTACTTCGATAGTGTTTTTGTTTTCTAAAAGAGATTGTCTATACTTCTTTAAAATCGAATATTCGGCATATTGTTTCTTATCATAAAAACATTTCGTCACCAAATCAAATACAAACGGCGAATGCACTCCGTGTTGTTTTTTGGAGTGGTAGAGGAAGTTTAGGTATGATTTTATTTGTTGAAGCATTTATATAGCTTTTAGCAGTTAGCTTTTAGCAGTTAGCTTTTTTTGCTGATGGCTAAAAGCTGACAGCTCTTTATTCCATTTTTGAACTTAACTCAAACCAACGCTCTTCTTTAGCTTCTAGTTTTTTGATAATCACTTCTAATTCCTGGGCTTTTTTGGTGATGTCAGCATCAGCTACTTTGCCTTCGGCGAATTGGTTTTCGATTTGTTTTTTCTCGTATTCCAAGTCTTTGATTTCGCGTTCGATTTTGTTGAATTCCTTTTGTTCGTTGAAATTCAAGCCCGAAGTCGTTGGATTGTTTTGTTTCCAATTGACTTTCTCGGTAGAAACGTTTGACAATGTTTTGGGTTCCGCCGAATCTTCGTAAGCTCTGAAATCGGAGTAATTACCGGGGAAATCTTCAATTTGTCCTTCGCCTCTAAATATAAATAAATGGTCTACAATTTTATCCATAAAATAGCGGTCGTGGGAAACCACCAATAAACATCCGGGATAATCCAACAAGAAACTTTCCAAAACGTTTAACGTTACTATATCTAAGTCATTCGTAGGCTCATCGAGAATCAAGAAGTTTGGGTTCTGAATCAAAACCGTACACAAATACAATCGTTTCAATTCGCCACCACTTAACTTTTCCACAAAGTCGTATTGTTTTTTGGCATCAAATAAAAAGCGCTCTAACAATTGTGAAGCCGAAATGATTTTGCCTTTGGTTAGCGGAATGTATTCGCCATATTCTTTGATGATGTCGATTACTTTTTGTCCCGGTTTTGGGTTGATGCCACTTTGGGTGTAATAACCTACTTTAATTGTATCGCCAATCACCACTTTTCCGGCATCGGGTACCATGGTTTTGGTAAGGATATTGAGGAAAGTCGATTTTCCGGTACCGTTTTTTCCAATAATTCCAATGCGTTCGCCGCGTTGGAAGTCATAAGTAAAATTGTCTAAAATAACTTTATCCTTGAACTTTTTATAGAGCTTGTGCAACTCGATAATCTTGCTGCCCATGCGTTCCATGTTGATTTCGAGCTCGACCACATTTTCTTTTCTTCGGCTTTCGGCTACAGCTTTAATCTTGTAGAAGTCATCTTGGCGCGATTTGGATTTGGTGGTTCGCGCTTTGGGTTGGCGACGCATCCAAGCCAATTCTTTGGTGAAAAGATTTTGAGCTTTGTCAATCGTGGAGTTTTCCATGGCGATTCGCTCTTCTTTCTTTTGCAAGTAATATGAATAATTGCCTTTGTAGGAGTAGAGTTTGCCGTTGTCCAACTCGATGATTTCGTTACAAACGCGTTCCAAAAAGAAGCGGTCGTGTGTTACCATAAACAACGTGATGTTTTCTTTGGCGAAGTAACTTTCCAACCATTCAATCATCTCCAAATCCAAGTGGTTAGTTGGTTCATCTAAAATCAACAAATCCGGTCGGTTAATCAAAATAATTGCCAAGGACAAACGTTTTTTTTGTCCACCGGAAAGCGATTTCACTTTTAGTTTTAAATCGTCTAACTTTAATTTCGACAAAATTTGTTTGAATTGTGTTTCGAAATCCCAAGCGTTGTGGCGGTCCATTTCATCGAAAGCCAATTGGTATTTCTCCTCGTCTTCCGGATTTTCTAGGGCTTTTTCGTAACGTTCAATCACGTGCAGAATTTCATTGTCGGAGGCGAAGATGCTTTCTTCAATGGTCAGTTCGTCTTGTAGGTTATTGTTTTGCGAAAGAAATGCCATTTTGATTCCTTTTCTAATGATAATCTGACCGGTATCGGGTTCGTCATCGCCATTGATCATACGCATAATCTGGGTTTTACCCGAACCATTTTTGGCAATAAATGCGATTTTTTGGTCTTTATTGATGCCAAAAGAAATGTCTTTAAATAAGGTTCTTTCGCCAAAGGACTTTGATATATTTTCTACTGAAAGGTAATTCATTTAATTTGAAAATTTGAAAATGAGGTAATTTGAAAATTACAGTGAGCAAAAGTAAGCTATTTAAACAGCAATCAAAATCTTTAAGTTAACCATCATTTTCAAATCTTCAAATTTCCAAATTTTCAAATTATATTTGTCCAATGCAACTATCGGTCATCATTCTGAATTATAATGTGCGCTACTTTTTGGAGCAGTGTGTTTTGAGTGTGGAAAAAGCCATTCAAAACTTGGAGGCCGAAATTATAGTCGTTGACAATCATTCGTCTGACGACAGTTGCGCGTTGATGAAACAGCGTTTTCCTCACATTAAACTCATCGAAAATAAAGCAAATCTAGGCTTTCCTAAAGGCAACAACATCGCAGTAAAGCAAGCCAAAGGAGAATATCTTTGTATCTTAAATCCTGACACGGTTGTAGCTGAAGATACTTTTGAAAAAATTTTAAACTCCCAACACCCAACACCTAACTCCCAACTCGGAATAATAGGTTGCAAACTCATCGATGGTGCCGGAAACTTTTTACCCGAGAGCAAGCGTGGTGTTCCAACGCCTTGGGTAGCTTTTACCAAGATTTTCGGATGGTATAAAATCTTTCCAAAGACAAGGTTATTCAACCAATATTATGCCCAGCATTTGAGCGATAATCAAAGTGGTGAAGTCGATATTTTAGTCGGCGCTTTTATGATTATGAAGCGAGAATTATATAATGATTTAGGAGGTTTTGATGAAAACTGTTTTATGTATTCGGATGATATTGACTTAAGTTATATGGCTTTGCAAAAAGGGAAAACCAACTATTATTTCCATGAAACAACGGTAATCCATTACAAAGGCGAAAGTACAGTTCGTGACGGAACTTACATGAAAAGGTTTCAAGAAGCCATGAATTTCTTTTATAAAAAACATTTTAAAGTGTCTTTTTTCTTTTCATTTTTCATGAAAATAGGTATTGTATTTTTTTCATTAGTCAAAGTTTTTCAAGGAAAAGCACAACCCAAAGTCAATCCTGAAAACTATCTTTTAGTTTCTGATAATGAAGCGTTAAAAGAAAAATTAGCTCACAAACTGCAAAAAAGTGTCGAAAGAATACCATTAGAAAACGGGAAAATAGTAATTTCGCAAACGATTTCGAAGGCTAAGAATACAGAGGTCATTTTAGATACCAATTATTTAGGTTTTAAAAAATCCATTGCCTTTTTGGAAGAAAACAAAAACAAGTCGTTTACTTTTAAATTGTTACCGGTAGCAAGTGATTTCATCATCGGAAGCAACAACAGTAACGATAGAGGTGAAGTGATAAAGATTTAAGAATGCAGCAAACAGATTGCAGATTTTAGTAGAAACAAACAAATTGATTTGCAACAAAAAATATAGAATTACAGTTAAATCCTGATTTCTTTTATTAATTTTGCAATCGAAACAACAAAATACAACTTTAGATTATCAATATGGCAAAGTTCGAATTGAAATTACCCAAAATGGGTGAAAGTGTTGCAGAAGCAACGATTACCAATTGGTTAAAAAATGTTGGCGATGCTATCAGCGCTGATGAAGCGGTTTTGGAAATCGCGACCGATAAAGTCGACAGCGAAGTGCCGAGTGAAGTTTCGGGTGTTTTGGCTGAGGTTTTATTTCAGGTCAATGATGTGGTAAAAGTTGGGCAAACCATAGCCATTATTGAAACTGAAGGCGGTTCAGTTGCGGCTGCTCCGGTAGCGGAAACCGTTGCTGCTCCGGTTGCTGAGGTCGCAAATACTGTTGAAGTGGCTGTAGCTACCGCTGCTCCGGCTGATTTTAAATCATCGGATAAATTCTTTTCTCCATTGGTAAAAAATATAGCTACTGCGGAAGGTATTTCAATTACAGAATTAGAGAACATAGCCGGTTCCGGAAAAGACGGCCGTGTGACCAAAGAAGATATTTTAAGTTATATTAAAAACAGAGGAAGCCAACCGGCAGTGGTTCAACAACCGGTAGCGCAACCGACAACCGACAACCGACAACCGATAACGCAAGCCGTTCCTGTTTCAGTAAATGGCGGCGACGAGATTGTGGAAATGGACAGAATGCGCAAGTTGATTTCGGGTTATATGGTAGCTTCGGTACAAACTTCGGCGCACGTACAATCGTTTATTGAAGTTGATGTGACCAACATTGTAAAATGGAGAGACCGCGTTAAAAATGCTTTTGAGAAGAGAGAAGGCGAGAAGTTGACCTTTACACCAATTTTTATGGAAGCCGTAGCGAAAGCCTTGAAAGATTTCCCGGGCATGAACATATCCGTAGACGGTGATTTTATTATCAAACGTAAAAATATCAACCTTGGAATGGCGGCAGCGTTACCCAACGGTAATCTTATTGTTCCGGTGATCAAAAATGCTGATCAATTAAACTTAGTAGGCATGGCCAAAGCCGTAAACGATTTAGGCAATCGCGCCAAAGCCGGTAAACTAAAACCAGACGATACGCAAGGCGGTACTTATACGGTAACCAATGTCGGAACTTTTGGATCGGTTTTCGGAACGCCAATCATCAACCAACCGCAAGTAGGCATCTTAGCGTTGGGCGCCATTAGAAAAGTACCTGCGGTAATCGAAACTCCCGAAGGCGATTTTATCGGTATCCGTCAAAAGATGTTCTTGTCGCACAGTTATGACCACAGGGTTGTAGATGGCGCGCTTGGTGGCAGCTTTGTTAAACGCGTAGCCGAATATTTAGAAGCTTTTGATGTGAATAGAGAATATTAAAAATAGAAAACCCCAACTATCCGGTTGGGGTTTTTGTTTGGATGGGTTTTAAGCTGTCTCTTTTTGTTTCTCTTGCGATTTCTTTGTTTTCATCATTGTTTTCATCTTTGATGATGATAACCGTCTTTTCTTTAAATCGATATTCTCCTTTTTTAAAAATTTCGTTATCAGACAATAAAATTTCATAGCTGTAAACGCCTTTTGGTAAATCATAAAAGCACTCTTTGCTGTCTTTTTGAATGACCAGTTCTTTTTGAATTTCTTCTCCTTCTGCTGTTTGTTTGGTAATAATTAAAGTGATTTTATCATTCAGCTTATTCTTGATGCAAACACTTTCAACTGTTGTGGTGTTGGGATTGGTTTTAGAAGACGATAGCAGCGTAATTAAACCGCCAACTAAAATTTCTCCGCCTTTCACGATGGCGGTTAGATCGGATTGTGCTGTTGTTAGCAACGGAATCAACAAAATGGTCATAACCGATTGATTTCGGAAAGACAGACTACGTTTTACAATGGAATTCATAAGGTAAGGTTTTGAGATTACGTAGTGTTTTCGCCTTTGTTTTTTTTTAAAGTTTCGGGAGTTAAAGTTGCAATCTTGTTTGCATTCTTTCAAAAAGAAGTCTTATAAATTTTAGTAGAATAATGATTAGTTTTCTTATAAAGACATCGGTTCGCAATAAAATAACACGATAATTCACATAATAAAGTTTTAAAAGTCACGTTGTTAGTGTATAATTGTTGTTTTGAACTCATCTAAAAATTAACCTGATTATGACTACAGGAACTAAAATCCGCCGCCTTAGAGAGCAAAAAAGATGGTCTCAAGAAGAACTGGCTTACCGGGTTGGAGTTAGTCAGGTTACCATCGGCAATTGGGAACAAGGTAAAAGCATTAAACACGACTATTTGCAGCGTTTGGCACAAGCTTTAGAAGTAACAGTGATTTTTTTATTAGAAGACGATCAGCCGCTCAAGGTTCAAAAAATAACACTTGACCAAAACAATTCCGGAGAATTTGAAATTACCATCAAAGCGCCGAATCAGTTTTTAGAAGATTGGCATCGGAAAATGGATTTTTTAATGAACAAATTCGAATTACCAAAGTAAACAGTTCGCCAAAATTCCAATGGGTTTCACCCTCGAAAAAATTATTCACAAATCATAAATCTTTATTAAGATATCGACCAACGGTAATGGCAATATTTTATCTTTGTCCGCTCAAACAATAAGAATGGAATTAAAACTCACCCGACCGATTTGCTTCTTCGATTTAGAAACCACCGGTATTGACGTAGCCAAAGACAGAATCGTCGAAATCTCAATATTTAAAGTTTATCCTAACGGCAATAAAGAAAGCAAAACTTGGTTGGTGAATCCTACCATTCCCATTCCGCCACAAGCCACAGCAGTTCATGGTATTTCTAACGAAAAAGTAGCCCATGAACCTACGTTTAAAGAACTTTCGGGACAAGTACATCAAATGATTAAAGACTCGGATTTGGCCGGATTCAACTCCGATCGTTTTGACATTCCCCTTTTGGCCGAAGAATTATTGCGCGCGGAAGTCGATTTCGATATGAAAAACCGAGTTTCAGTAGACGTGCAAACGATTTTCCACAAAAAAGAAGAAAGAACCTTGAGCGCTGCTTACAAGTTTTATTGCAATCAAAGTCTGGAAAACGCCCACAGTGCCGAAGCCGATACGATGGCTACTTACGAAATCTTAAAAGCGCAATTGGATCGCTATACCGATTTGGAAAACGATATGAAAGCTTTGTCGGAATTTACCACGCGCAAAAAATCGGTTGATTTTGCCGGTTTTATTGCTTTGAATGATAAAGGACAAGAAATTTTCACGTTCGGAAAACACAAAGGCAGTCTGGTAGACGATGTATTTGATAAAGAACCGGGCTATTTCGGTTGGATACAAAACGCCGAATTTCCGTTATACACCAAAAAAGTATTAACCGGAATTAAATTGAGAAAGTTAAACACTAAAAATTAAGTGATTAGTGACTAGTAATTAGTGATTAGCAGTTTTTCACTAATTACTAATTGCCAATTACCAATTACTAGCCACATGAAAATCATCTGCATCGGAAGAAATTACGCCAATCACATAGCGGAACTCCAAAATGAGCGCCCGGACGAACCTGTTATTTTTTTAAAACCGGATTCGGCAGTTTTGCCGGATAAAGCACCGTTTGTAATTCCTGAGTTTAGTGCAGACATTCACCATGAAATCGAAGTGATTGTTAAGATTAACAAATTAGGCAAATACATCGATCCGAAATTTGCCCACAAGTACTATGACGAAATAGGATTGGGTATCGATTTTACCGCTCGTGATTTACAAAGCAAATTAAAAGAAAAAGGCTTGCCTTGGGAAAAAGCCAAAGCTTTTGACGGTTCAGCGATTATTGGTGACTTTCTCCCGAAAAATGAATTTAGTTCCACAGAAAATATTACATTTGAATTAACCAATAACGGACAAACCGTTCAAAAAGGAAATACCGCCCAGATGTTGTGGAAAATTGATGAAATTATTGCTTACGTTTCTCAGTTTTTTACCCTCAAAAAAGGAGATGTTATCTTTACGGGAACTCCGGAAGGCGTTGCCAAAGTGTCGCCTAACGACGTTTTGGAAGGATTCATAGAAAACAAAAAAGTACTAAGATTACAAATTAAATAATGGCAATTAACTACAACCTAGCAAAAGTATATGCGCTTTCAGACAACGATCCTGAATTCGTAATGCAAATCATCACACTTTTCGTTACCGAAGTTCCCGAAGACTTAAAATTTGTGGAACAAGGTGTCAAAGAAAAAGACCATAAATTGGCTTATTCTTATGCGCACAAAATCAAGCCTTCATTAGATTTATTAGGCATGACAGTTGCCCATCAGGAAATTTTAGAAGTAGAGGCCTGGACCAAAAGAGAAGGCAAACGCAAAGAAATTATCGATACCTTCGAAAGTGTCAAAAGCCAAGTGGAAAAGGCTGTAAAAGAAATCAAAAAGGATTTCGAGATTTAAAAATTGGGAGCGAAACGTTTGGGAATTATCAGGAATGGCAATTCCCGTTTTCCGTTTCAATCTCTTCGAGGATTTACACTCCAACCGGGGCTAGTCAGTTTTCCGTTTTTTACTTGGCAACTCTGTATACAAGTTACCTCAAAACCTTAGCGCCTTAGTATCTCAGTAACTCAGTACCTAAAATGAAAGCAACCATAGTCACCATTGGTGACGAGATTTTAATCGGACAAATTGTAGACACTAACTCGGGTTATATTGCCAAAGCTTTAGACAGAATTGGCATTCAAACCCACGAAATGCTCTCTATATCCGATGATAAAAAGCACATTTTAGAAACTTTTAAAAAACTTCAAAATCAAGTCGATTTGGTCATTATCACCGGTGGACTCGGACCAACCAAAGACGATATCACCAAAAAAACTTTCTGCGATTATTTTGACGATGTTTTGGTAGAAGACCAAGCGGTTTTAGCACACGTTACCGAAATCATCGAAGGTTTTTATAAACGCCCTATCAATCAGTTAAACAAAGAACAAGCCTTGGTACCTTCTAAAGGCGAAGTGCTTTTCAATAAAATGGGAACAGCACCGGGCATGTGGATGAAAAAAGACAATACCGTTTTTATTTCTTTACCCGGAGTACCTTATGAAATGAAGTACTTAGTAGACTTTGAGATTGTGCCGAAATTGGTTAAAGAATACAAACGACCTTACATCATTCATAAAACCATACTGACTTACGGTCAAGGCGAAAGTATGGTGGCAGAACGCATTGAAACATGGGAAAACAACTTGCCTTCTTTTATCAAGTTGGCCTATCTCCCGGCGCCGGGTAGGGTGCGATTGCGACTCACCGCCAGAGGGGAAAATAAAGATGTTTTAGAAAACGCCGTAAAAGAAAATGTCGACTCCTTATCGAAAATCATCGGTGATATCATTGTTGGTTTTGATGAAGAGGAAACGATAGAAGTAGTGGTTGGAAAATTGCTGGCGGCTCATGGGAAAAGTTTGGCCACTGCCGAAAGTTGTACCGGTGGTAAAATAGCGCAAATGATAACTTCAGTTGCCGGAGCTTCTGCTTATTTCAAAGGCAGTGTGGTTTCCTATTCCAAAGCAACCAAGGTAAGTTTACTCGATATCGATTCCGAACTTATTGAAAAAAACGACGTTGTCAGTGCTGCTGTAGCTGTGGCTATGGCGTCAAATGTCAAGCGATTGCTCCAAACCGATTATGCTATTGCTACTACCGGAAATGCCGGTCCGACTTCGGAACCCGGAAGTGCGGCTGTAGGGGTTGTTTTTATTGCTATAGCTACTCCGAATGAAGTTGTAGTTTCCGAATTTAATTTTGGTCAACCCCGAGAAAAAGTCATCGATAGAACGGCAAACAAAGCCTTGGAGTTATTACAGCAAGAAATTTTAAAAAGCACTCACTAAAAGCTTTTTATTGCTGATTATTAATCAAATAGGACGGTTCGTTAGGGTGTTTGAAATGCGAAAGAAAAAAAAGAAAAAAATCTGCAGTATTTTTTTTGCTACAATGATTTATTTTCTGTAAGTTTGCACCCTGATTTTGAATAACGATAAAAGAAAAGCATAATGTCAAGAGTTTGTGACCTTACAGGTAAAAAAGCGATGGTAGGAAATAACGTTTCTCACGCTATGAACAAAACTAAGAGAAAATTTTCTGTTAACTTAGTTAAAAAACGTTTCTATCTTGCTGAAGAAGACAGATGGATTACGTTAAGAGTAGCTGCGTCTACAATTAAAACAATCAACAAAAACGGATTGGCTGCAGTATTGAAAAATGCAAAAGCTAACGGATTTATTAAATAATCTGAAATCCTTAAAAATAAAGTAAGATGGCAAAGAAAGGTAATAGAATCCAAGTAATTTTAGAGTGTACTGAGCACAAAGCAACAGGTCTTCCTGGGACTTCTCGTTACATCACCAAGAAAAACAAAAAGAATACTCCGGACAGATTAGAGATTAAAAAATTTAATCCAATCTTGAAGAGAATGACTGTTCATAAAGAAATTAAATAATTTAGAGGTTTTTACTTGGTAGAAATTTCAAATAAAACATTATAAGTCATGGCAAAGAAAACCGTTGCAACGTTACAAACCGCATCTAAAAGATTAACCAAAGCTATTAAAATGGTTAGATCACCAAAAACTGGTGCTTACACTTTCCAAGAGTCAATCATGTCTCCTGAAGATGTAGATAGTTTCTTAAACAAGAAATAATTTTTCAAACTCTATACATCAAAGCTACTTTCATTCGGAAGTAGCTTTTTTATTTTTATATTTGCTCCACCAATTGGTTTCGTTTGTATGCGAGACTCGGGTGTCTAACAAATTCGAATTTACAATCCGATACAATGAGTTTTTTCAAAAGAATATTTTCCTCCGAAAAAAAAGAGACTTTAGATAAAGGTCTGGAGCAAACTAAAACTTCCTTTTTTTCCAAATTAACTAAAGCAGTAGCCGGAAAGTCTAAAGTAGATGATGAGGTTCTCGACAATTTAGAAGAAGTCTTGGTTTCCTCAGATGTAGGCGTGAACACTACTTTAAAAATCATCGAAAGAATTGAAGCCCGCGTAGCGCAAGACAAATACATGGGAACCGAGGAACTCAATAAAATCCTTCGCGAAGAAATAGCCGCTTTACTTTCGGAAACCCAATCGGGTGAAGAAACTGAATTTACCATTCCGGCCAACAAGAAACCTTATGTATTAATGGTAGTCGGTGTAAATGGAGTTGGAAAAACCACCACTATTGGTAAGTTAGCCTATCAATTCAAAAAAGCCGGTTATAAAGTGGTTTTAGGCGCAGCCGATACTTTCCGTGCCGCAGCGATAGATCAGTTGCAAATTTGGGCAGACAGAGTAGGCGTACCATTAGTCAAACAACAAATGGGTAGTGATCCGGCCTCAGTGGCTTTTGATACTTTGCAAAGTGCTGTCACCCAAAACGCCGATATTGTGATTATTGATACAGCCGGTCGTTTGCACAATAAAGTCAATTTGATGAACGAGTTGACCAAAGTAAAGCGTGTAATGCAAAAAGTAGTAGAAGATGCGCCTCACGATGTTTTATTGGTATTAGACGGTTCAACCGGGCAAAATGCTTTTGAACAAGCCAAACAGTTCACCGCTGCTACCGAAGTATCTTGTTTAGCAGTAACCAAGTTAGACGGTACTGCCAAAGGTGGTGTAGTAATAGGCATTTCAGATCAATTCCAAATCCCTGTAAAATATATAGGCGTTGGTGAAGGTATTGAAGATTTACAGGTTTTTAATAAATATGAATTCGTAGATTCGTTTTTTAAGTAAGAATTATGAATAAATTGCTATCTTTTTTCACAGAATCATCTCCAATAAAACTTATTGGAATCAGCGTTTTAATAGTTGTCTTAAGTTATTTCATTGAAAAGCCTTTGCCCAATATCTTTATGGGATTGCGTTTGCTAGCCTTTGTGCTTTTTGTATATGGCGTGATGCGACTTATTAATCGTAAATAAACTATTGGTATAAATCATTTATTTTATCCCACAACTCATTGTCAAAACCTGATAATGCAAAAGTCGGATTCTCCGGATTGGCCACTTCTCCCATACGGATTATGACCATTTTTTTGCTTGGCACCACGTAGATTTTTTGATCGTTTTTACCCAAAGCCGCATACATATCACTTGGAGCATTTGGAACCAAAGTGCCGTTAAATTGTAACTGAAGTCCAGGCAAACGATAGGTAGATTTTCCGTTTAACCACCACAAATAACCATATGCTTGGTTTAAAGTTTGTGAAGTGGTAGTGGCTTGATTAAAATAAGTGCTGTTTACTATAGTGGTACCGTTCCATTTTCCTTGATTTAACGACAACAATCCAAAACGTGCCATATTTCGGGTAGTGCTCCAATAAACGCTTAACCCGTTGCTGTTAATCCAAGCACCACCGGTCATTCCGATACGGTCTCTTAGTTTGGTGTTGAAGTAATTGGTCCAGCTTTGCCCACTGGCTTGGGCTACTACATCTTGCAATTTCACATACACGTTGTGATAAGCCCATCGGGTTCCGGCATCGGCTACATATTGTAAATTGGCCGGAGAAACATCATCACCTAAAGCATCATTTAACCCGGAATTCATGCACAATAAGTTTTTACAAGTAATTAGATTTTCTTTAGCCAATGGGGCGCTGGTCCAACCCGTTCCCAAATAATCAGAAACTTTGTTATTGATGTTGAGCAACCCTTCGTCTTGTGCAATTCTGGTTACAGTTGTGGTTAAGGTTTTTCCAGCACTGGCCCAATACCATGGAGTGGTTGCCGAGTGTCCGTTAAAATAGTTTTCCATCACGATTCTACCATTCACTAAGATGATGAATGATTTGGTGTTTTTTAATTCCAAATAATCCAATAATGGTTGCACCGCATTTTGATTCCAATTTAAATCGGCTATCGATTTGCTTTCCCAAGTAGTACTACCATCATTGGGCGGAAAATACATCGTTTCGGTTATCGGTTGGTTTTCAGCAGAATCAGAGCTACAGCTGTAAGTTAATAATGAGCAAAGTACGAGGAGGCAAAAGTTTTTCATAATAGTTAATTTTTCGTAGGACTATAAATGTATAAAATAGTTTAATGTTGATAATATTAATTTTGATTTTCATTACTTTTTGCGCTCAAAAAAAGTAAATTTGTGGTTCTTTATAATTCATTTCAATCATGAAATACAGTCTTGTTCTAGCGATTGCTTTGTTGTTGTTTTCTTGTCAAACGGCAGTAAAGAAAGAAGATTTAACCAAACTTAACGGGTATTGGGAGATCAAACAAGTCGAGCTTGGTAACGGCGAAACCAAAGAGTATAAAGTCAATGAAACCATCGATTTTTTTGAAGTAAAAGACAATGCCGGTTTTCGCCAAAAGGTGATGCCACAATTTGACGGAACATTTAAAACCAACGGTATCAAAGAAAGCCTCAAGGTGATTCAACTTGATGAGGCCTTTTTTTTAGAGTGTAAAACCGCTTACGGTAAATGGAATGAGGAAATTATTGCCGTTGAAGATTCTACTCTCATTTTAAAAAACAAGCAAAATATTATCTATACTTATAAAAAATTTAAACCTTTTTCTTTAAAGTAATGGCCAAACGACTCAGTAACGAAAGTTCGATAGGCGATGTTTTAAAAGCTTTTATCGAAACCAATAAACTCCAAGCCGGCATGGACAAGATTGATGTGCAGCAAGCGTGGAAATCGTTGATGGGGAATGGTGTTAACAGTTATACCAAAGAAGTGTTTTTAAAAGGTTCGACTCTATACGTAGCCTTGACATCTGCTGTTTTGAGAGAAGAATTAAGCTATGGCAAACAAAAAATCATTAAAATGATTAATGAAGAGTTGGGTAAAGAAGTAGTTACCGATATAGTTCTTCGTTAGGTATTCATTTCTAAATCTTTGATGTATTCTTCAAACTCAAAAAAGAACAATTCAAATTTTGTCATCGTTTCGCTGAAAAACTCAAAAATCTCTGGCCAATAGCTGCGGTTGTTTAAACTCACGTTTAATTTTTCAATCCAAATCCGACTGATAACTTTGCCGTTATCCAAGTAAAAATTACGTTCTAAAATGGCTTCCGGTAGATAGTCTTCGTGTAATATCGTTTTGAGCGATTCTATTTTTTCGTAGTAAATTTTTCTTTTTTCCTCGTCTTTCGGTTCTATGTCTAAAAGCACTTGAGCTTTTTTGTTGTCGATGTAAAATTTAAAAGTAACGTCTTTAATCTTAGTATCATACAACAACCATTTGCGAGGATAAGCTTCGGCAAAGGCTGTCCAAAACTGCTTTTTTATTTGTTGTGCTTCTTCTTTACTATACATTTTATGAGGATAAAAGTGTGAGGCTTTATTTTTTTAAGGTAACTTTATATTTCTAAACCGGTCCAAATGCACTTCGAAGAGTTTTTAAAATACACGCCAAAAATACAAAATGCCGAGCTACCGGCAACACAAGCTCATGCAAAAATGGCTCCGACTAACCGATTGGATTTGCTGAAAGCCATCGATTTTACTAAAGTTATACCCAAACGTGCCGCTGTATTGATGCTTTTTTATCCTAAAGCGAGTCAAACTCATTTAGCCTTGATACTTCGCACCAGTTATAATGGTGTTCATTCCTCTCAAATAGCCTTTCCGGGAGGAAAAGTTGAAGCATCTGATGCCGATTTAAGCCATACAGCTTTGCGTGAAACTCACGAAGAAATTGGAGTTCATCCTAAGCATGTTACATTAGTTCGACCGTTTACAGAAGTTTATATCCCACCGAGTAATTTTATGGTTTATCCTTTTCTGGGCTACAGCACAAGCGATCTTGATTTTGTTCTTCAAGAAGAAGAAGTAGCCGGTTTGGTAGAGTTTCCCTTAACCGATTTTATGAATGATGCTATTATCGTCAATACCATTATGAAGACTTCTTATGCCGGGAGTATTGAAGTGCCCGGATTTCAGGTAAACGAACATTTTGTTTGGGGCGCTACCGCCATGATGTTAAGTGAATTGAAAGATACGCTTAAATTGGTTTTATAAGTTTAAGTTTTTTAGATTTGCAACCCCGTTCGAATTTTTTGTATGGCACGGAGTTAAATAAAGAAATTATGGGATTGTTGAAAAGAAATCCTTTTGGTCATATACTTTTTATAAAAAAATGGTTGATCCGCATTTTTGGGGTGTTAACCCATCGCCGTTACCGTGGATTCAACGAATTGCATATTGAAGGTTCCGAAATCATCAAAGGCTTACCCGATAAAAATGTGCTTTTCATCTCCAATCATCAAACCTATTTTGCCGATGTAGTAGCCATGTTTCATGTGTTTAATGCCAGTCTTTCAGGACGTGTTGACAATATTAAAAACGTGGGTTATTTGTGGCAACCTAAGATGAATATTTATTATGTAGCCGCCAGCGAAACCATGAAAGCCGGTTTGTTACCGCGAATTTTAGCCTATGTTGGAGCCATTACTGTAGAACGCACTTGGCGCTCGGGTGGAAAAGACGTAACCGAAAAACGAGAAGTAAATCCCAACGATACCGAAAATATCCGTATAGCTTTAGAAGACGGATGGGTGATTACTTTTCCGCAAGGCACTACCAAATCTTTCAAACCGGTTCGCAAAGGAACAGCGCATATAATCAAAAAGCACAAGCCTATAGTAGTTCCCATAGTAATTGATGGTTTCCGCCGTTCGTTTGATAAAAAAGGGTTGAGAGTTAAAAAGAAAAATATCCTGCAATCCTTCATCATCAAAGAGCCTTTGGTAATTGACTATGATAACGAAACCATCGAGCAAATTGTTGAAAAAGTAGAATATGCTATTGAACAACATTCATCGTTTCTAAAAGTTATTCCTGCCGAGGAAATTGAAGAGCAAGAGCGTTTGAATAAGCTGCGCAAATGGCAAGTAGAAAAAGACGATATTGATAAAGTAGAATAATAAAAAATCCCCTCGTAGTGAAGGGATTTTTTATTTGAAGAGATATTGTAATGATAATTTAAATGTAGAGCTTGACTTGTCAAACGGATTTAATTGCTCAAGTTTAACAAAAATTTCTAATATCCGTAATCTTAATTCACCGCTTCAACAGTATAACCGGCTTTTCTAAGTAAAGCAATGACACCGTCTTTTCCGCCCAAGTGAGCGGCGCCAACGCCAAAGAAAGTGGGTTTGTTTTTGGCTATAGCAGTCATCCGACTAATCCAGTTTTGGTTTCTGTTTTTTAACATGATATCACTGTATTTTGAGGTCATTACATTAGGCGATTTTTCAGTAAAAGCAATCATGGCTTCTACGTCTTCCGTTTTGTAAAGCGCCATCATTTCAGCCAGTTCAGCTTTGTCCCGTTGCATGTTGTCTTTGGCGGTTTTTACCAATTCATTCATTTGTTCTTGGTATGGAATGGCATCAAAAACGGCCAATTGCTCCTCAACGGTTTCTAATCCTATGACTTCTTCACTTTGTGCTTTGGCAATTTTAATCAATTCGCCTTCTACCGATTGGATGTCACAACCTAACATTTTAGGATAAAGCATGGCTGTTACCATAAAGGGCTTAACCGGATTAATCATTTCTGCGGAAAAGCCTACAGAAGCAGTCAAGAAAGCATCCACGATTTTAAAATCTTCCGGTTGGGATAAAGATTTCATGGTGACACCGTTTTTCATCATCATGCTGCTCATCATGGCGGCTTGCATATTGGGATCATCCATGTCGAGTTCCAAGCACAATTGTTGGGTTTTGTCCAAAGCCGTTTTGACTTTTTCTGATAATGAAGCATCACAGGTAATGTGAATAGTACCAAACAGATAAGAAGGTTCTTGGAGTCCGTTACCCGATATTTTCCAGAGCAAAGATTTTTCACTTTGTTGTCCGAAAGCTATTCCCATCAAAAGAGAACAGACTAATAAGAAGGTCTTTTTCATTTTATAAATCAATTTTTTTGAGTTCTTTGTAATTGGCATTGAGTTTTCTTAGTAGTGTACCGTAAATCAATCGGTAAAACAACCAAAACAGCCCTACAAAAACAACTATGGTAACCACCACCATACAAATTGTTAAGGATAAAGTTTTGTAATTGTCTTCGTGCTCAATTTTATAACGCAGCGTGTCCATATTAGGATTATAAATAAAAGCCATCGCAAATCCCAATAGGGCGCTGATAAAAATCATAAACAAATTAAACCACACATAATGTTGCACTGTTTTTCGAGTGCGAATAATGTCTTGCATTAACTTTTTGGTAGAAGTAGTGGTAGAAATGCGAGCGTAGTTCCTATAAAAATTATAGATGAACCACAGCACTACAGCATAATTGATGTAGGTTAAAGCTTTTAAGTATACTTCAAAACTTTCGGCGTGCAAACTTTTAATGGTTTCATCTGTATTGAAGGCAAAGCTAACTAAGGCCGACAAACCAAACTCCAACAAGCTAATCACCAATATCCATTTTACAATAGAGGATGATTTTTTATGCAGCATTTTGTAAATTTCTACTTCCGTGACTTGTTCAAAAGAATGGGTGTCTTTTTGCCAAGCTTTTTTTAATAAATCCAACTCTTCCATAATCCTTAAGGATTTAATATTTTTTTTAATTTTCCTTTAATTCTGTTCATTTTAACACGGGCATTGACTTCGCTAATTCCCAATGTTTCCGATATTTCGGTGTAGTCTTTATCTTCGAGATACAAAAACACGAGTGCTTTTTCGATATCGTTGAGCTGCTGCACGGCTTGGTACATCAATTTAATTTGCTCTTCTTCTTCGTGATTGTAATCTTCTTGAGATAAAAAATGTTTCTGACCTTCATAAGTCACGGTCGAAACGGCTCTGGTGCTTTTTCGGTACAGAGTAATAGCGGTATTCAAAGCTACTCTGTAAGCCCAAGTGGAAAACTTTGATTCGCCTCTGAATTTGGGAAAAGCTTTCCACAATTGAATCGTGATTTCCTGAAACAAATCATTGTGAGCGTCTTCACCATTGGTGTACAACCGGCATATCTTGTGAATGATATTCTGGTTTTCTTTCAGCTGTTTTACAAATGATTTTTCTAAATCGTCACTCATAGCCCGTTAGTAGTGTAAGCCTATGTTTTGTTACACTTCGTAAAGCTACATTTTTTTGTATAGCAATTCAAGTTTTTAATTTGCCTATCTTTGCCAGGTAAATTACAACCCTTCAAAATGGAAATAGGTCATTACAACACCCTGACTATAGCACGTGAAACCAAAGTCGGACTTTTTTTAACCGACGGATCAACCGATGTATTGTTGCCTTTAAAATATGTTCCTAAAACGTATGCGATTGGCGATGAAATAATAGTTTTTGTATACCTTGACCATGAAGAAAGACCGGTGGCAACTACTTTGGAACCTTATATTTTATTGGATGAATTTGGATTGTTGCGCGTGAATTATGTCAACCAATTCGGTGCTTTTCTCGATTGGGGTTTAGAGAAAGATATCTTTGTTCCGTTTAAAGAACAAGCACGTCCTATGGAGAAAGGCAAACGCTATTTGGTCTTTGCCTTTATGGATGAAAAAACCAATCGTATTGTAGCTTCGAGTAAAACCAATCAGTTTTTGAATAATGAGAATTTGACGGTTGCAGTAGGCGATGAAGTAGATTTAATTATTTCGCACATCACCGAGGTTGGGATAAATGTAATCATCAACGACCAACACAAAGGCTTGCTTTATAAAGATGAAGTTTACGAAGATATCAAGCCGGGCGATCGTTTAAGCGGTTATATTAAAAATATTCGCCCCGATCATAAAATTGATGTGACGCTACACAAATTCGGCTATAGTAAAGTAGAACCCAATGCCGAAAAAATTCTTGATGAACTCAGAGCCGGAAGAGGTTTTCTTCGTTTAACCGATAACAGTCATCCCGAAGACATTAAAACTGTTTTAAAGATGAGCAAAAAAACCTTCAAGAAAGCCATCGGCGCACTTTATAAGGACAAACTGATTGAAATTAAAGAAGACGGCATTTATTTGGTTAAAGAATAATTTACTCTCCGGTATAAGGCAATTCCGGCACCAATTGTGGCTCAGGTTTTTTCTTCAAAAAGAATTCATTGGCCATGCGCAAAGTTTCGTAAGGACGATTCGAGTATTTATTACCCAAACAAATAATGGTAATCGTGTCTTTTTTTATCGGTACAAAAGAAGTATTGTTGCCATGCCACCATCCATTGTGGTAAATTAGTTTCTCACCATTGGCCAAATAACGCATTCGCATACCTAATCCGTAGTCTTTTATGGGTTTGGCCACATTCACGGCACTGTAACCGGTGTAGGCTTCTTGTAATAATTCGGGTTTGATAAAATCGGGCGAATAGGTGGCCAAATCAAATTTCACCAAATCTCTCGGAGTAGAATAGATGTTTTTGTCGCCATACAATCGGTCATATTGATCCCACGGAAAAATATTGGTACCACGATAAGATTTACAAACCGTATCTCGGTCAGTTTCATAATTGAAAACAAAAGTATTTTTCATTCCCAATGGTTTAAAGATCAATTCCTGCATGGCGTCGCGGTAGTTTAAACCGGTAGCTTTTTCAATTATCAAAGCTAAAATTACGTAATTGGTATTGCAGTAATCAAAACGTGTATTGTCGTTAAAAACCAATCTGAATTTATGCTTCACTAACAACTCATACACATCTTGGTTGGAAAGCACCTTTTTGCGGTTCCAACTTTTCTTTAAAATACCCGGAAAGTTTGAATAATGAGGCAAACCGCTACGGTGATTCAGTAAAGTTCGAATGGTGGTGTTTTTATAGGGAAATCTGGGAAGCCAATCGGTTACTTTTTGATCGAGCATCAAATTGTCTTCTTGCACTAATTTTAAAATGGCGGTGGCAGTTAAAATTTTGCTTACTGAAGCCAAGTGAATTGCGGTATGGGCGTTGACTTTTTTCCCCGTTTTGGCATTCGACAGTCCTTTGTAATCTTCGTAAAGGATTCGTCCGTTTTTGGCTACCAAGAAACTTCCGCTGTAAAATGGCGAATTGATAAACTTATTGTAAAAAGAATCGATTTTAGGTTTTTTTTCCTGAATATAGGCTTCAGAAACACTTCCGAATTTAACCGGAAACGGAATGGTAATTAGGGTGCTGTCGCTTTTTGCATTGCTATTGTAGGAGCTGTTGTGCCACCCCGATACAGGACCGGAAAAGTACAATAGGGAAGTGAGAAAAAAACCGACTAGCGAAAACTTCATGATTTTAAAATGATTGCAATAATACCAATATTTAATCGAAATTAAAACCTTTTATTTCCTAATTGATGTTAATGTTTCCTAATTATGCCCAACAAAAAACCGCCTCTTGGGCGGCTTTAAGGAATTATAATTTAACCTTAATCGGTAGCATATATAACGTTCGAACGGGTTTGTTGTTTTGAAGACCGGGTTCCCATTTTGTTTTGAGTGATTTTAAAACTCGAATAGCTTCACGTTCCAAATCTTTATCGGTGCTTCTCAAAGCGCGTATGTCGGTCATACTGCCGTCTTTTTCAATGACAAACGCCATTACTACACTCATACTAATTTCGCCGTTTTCTTCGTTAATTTCTGGACGATTGATATTATTACTTACATATTTGTAAAAGCGATCCATACCACCCGGGAATAACGGTAGTTTGTCGAGTTTGTTGGTGGTTACAGGCTCGTTTTTTCCATTGGTGTCTCCTTCATTTCCCTCGTTTTCATTTCCGCTACTATTGTTGCCTACATTGGGTAATGTTCCCGTTCCGTTGCCGTTATTTTTTGGAGGTGTTTCTCGAATTTCTTGGTTGGTTGGAACTTCCGTGTTGGCTTGTTGGGTTTCCGTCACGACCATTCTTGACAAATCTTGAGGCTCTACAGTAGTTGGCTCTTGCGGTGCGGCCGAAGATGCTTCAGTCTTCTGAGATTTTTCAGGTTCTTTTATAGGATCCATATCTACAGGAATAATGCGTTCATCATTGATAAGTGGTATGTTATGGTTAATTGGTCCTTCCTCAAAGGAAGTAAGGAACAAACCGCCACCAATGATTGACAAGATAATGGCAATTCCCCCGATAAAAGCCATTAAAGAAGTTTTGGTGTTTTCTTGACGCAATTGGTATGCGCCGTAGGCTTTGTTTTTGCCTTCAAAAACCAGATCTATCCAGTTTTTTTCATAAATACTAACGTGTGACATGATTAATTGTTTTGAGTTAAGTATCTATATTACATAAGCAGTGATTTTAATAGTATAACGCCATAAGTGTTAAAATAGTATAAATACTTTTGACTATTTTCTTATAAGATAACAATTTCACTGAAAAGGTTGGGAAGTGATGCGGAATTTTTAAATAAAAAATTATTTTTTACTTTCTATAATTTCTGCCAGAAGTTTTTTAGCGCGAAGCAATTTGATTTTGACATTGCTCAAAGGTTCATTCAATTGCTCTGAGATTTCCTGGTAGCTCATCTCTTGAAAATAACGCAACTGAATGACTTCTTGGTAGTGTGGTTTCAACTCTTTGATGAATTGGAGCAAACGGGATAAATTTTGTTCGGTAATCAATTCGTCTTCCGCCGAAGGAGAGCTGTCGGCTATGTTGTAGGCTTGTTGGTCTTCTTCATCCGTAATTTCTACAAAAACATTTGATTTTCTCTTGCGCAACATGTCGATATGTACATTTTTGGCAATGGCAATCAACCAGGTGTTGAACTGAAATTCGGAGTTGTATGTTGCTATTTTATCAAAAGCTTTAGAGAAAGTTTCTATGGTAATGTCTTCAGAATCGGTCTCGTTTTCGGTACGTTTGAGCATAAAACCATAAACTTCGTTCCAATAATGGTCGAGCAAAAAGGTAAAGGCTACCTGATCTCCTTTTATCGCTTTCTCTATGTACTTTTTTATTTCCAATGAACTGGTTTAGAAAACGTATTGGTGATGAATACATTTAGTTGGGTAAAAATCAAAACAATTTCTATAATCGGAAACCAATACATCACGTCTTTTTCTTTGAGTTTTCCGGCCGCAAAACCTAAAGTCAGCCAAGCCAATAAATAACGGAATCCAATAATACTCACCACCGCAATCCATTGGTATTGAAAAGCTAACAAGACTATTGGCAGCAAGATGAATAACAACTGTGATAAGTAAAACAATCCCAATTGATTACGGTCAAATAATTTATAATGTTTGGCAGTCGATACATGACGACGTTTTTGGGTAAACCAATCTTTAAAACTCGTTTTGGGTTTAGAATAGGTAAAACTGTCTTGTACGTAACAAATAGTAGTATTGTCGCCATTAGCAGCTTGGTTGATGAACAAATCATCATCGCCGGAACGGATTTTCATATGATCCATAAAACCACGTACTTTAAAAAATTCTTCTCTTTTGTAAGCCATGTTACGACCAATTCCCATGTACGGTTTGCCGATTTTAGCCCAAGAAAAATATTGGGTTGCCGTAAGTAATGTTTCGAAACGGATGATTTTATTCAGAAAAGAATTGCTGATTTTTTCATAAGCGCCATAGCCCAAAACAATGTTCTTTTGTTGGGTAAACTGAGCACTCATCGAGGTAATCCAATCTTTGGAGGTTGGATAACAATCAGCGTCGGTAAACAACAAGTATTCGTACTTTGCTGCTTTGATTCCTAGAGTTAACGCGAATTTTTTATTGCCCCAAAACGCTTCATTGTTTTCTACTTTCACCAATTTAACGTTTGGGTATTGTTTTTCGAATTCTTCAAAGATTTCCAAAGTGTTATCACTTGATGCATCGTCTATTAATACAATTTCGAAGGTATGATAGTTTTGTTCAGCCAAAAGTGGCACAAATTGCTTCACGTTTTCTTCTTCGTTTTTAGCGCAAACAATAACAGAAATCGGCACTCTTTTAGGGGTTACAGTTTGTGGTTTGGCAAATGAAAATTTACCGAATACGACAATGTAATACAAAAATTGAATAACAACTACGGCAATGAATAAGCAGAAAACGGATAATAACATAGCGTTTTTTTATCTTTAAAAAGGTCTGCAAATGTAGGGATTCTGTAACCAATAATCAAGTGAATTTTAACAAATTCCTATCGGTTTTTTTTCATGGCTTCAGCTATAGCAATCGCTTGATTTTCCTTGGTTTTTTCGAGCTCTTTGATAATATTAAGGTAGTTTTTATCGTCTCGGTTTTGAGAAAGTTTCTTTTGGGCTTCGATACCGGTAATTTCAATTTCAAAAGCTACAATACCTCGCGCTTCCCGCATGGTTTTTTCGGATAAGTTTTCTACTCGAACCGGATTTTCCGATGGGGTTTCGTATTTGTCGACCAATTTCTTCAGAAAACCCAAAGCTTCTTCATGATTGTAAAGGCGCACTTTTCCGTAAATGTGTACGGCTAAATAATTCCAAGTCGGTACATTTTCATGATCGTACCATGAGGAAGAAACATAAGCATGAGCGCCCGAAAAAATAGCCAATACCTCTTCATTATCTGTAAAAGCGGTAGCTTGCGGATTGAGTTTGGAAATATGACCAACCAAAATGAGTGTTCCGTCGGCTTTGGTTTCTAATAGTAAAGGCGTATGTGTTGCCCACAATTTTCCCTGCGTTTGATTGACCAAAACAGCAAAACCGTTTTGATGAATGAAGTTTTCTATGTCTTCACGGTTTTCGTTTTTATAGAGTTCAGGTATATACATGGAAATCAATTTAAATCACATTCACTTCCGCTTCAATAGCAATGCCGTATTTGTCGAATACCGCTTGTTGCACTTCTCGAGAAAGCGCTACAATTTCTTGTCCTGTGGCCGAACCGTAGTTGACTAAAACCAACGCTTGATTTTTATGTACACCGGCATCGCCTTTGCGAAAACCTTTGTAACCGGCTTGTTCAATGAGCCATCCGGCGGGAACTTTAACTTCGGTAGGCGACACGTCAAAGAATTTAATTTCCGGGTATTGCGCCTGTACTTTTTCAAAATGACTTCTTGAGATTACCGGATTCTTAAAGAAACTACCACTGTTGCCCAATATTTTCGGATCGGGTAATTTGCTCTGGCGAATGGCAATCACAGCGTTAGAAACATCTTTTAAAGTAGGAACAGTTACTTTTTGCAACTCCAATTCCTTCAAGATATCTCCATAAGAAGTGTTGATTTTATGGTTGCGTTTGGTGAGTTTAAAAACCACCGAAGTGATGATGTATTGGTTTTTGATTTCTTGCTTGAAAATACTTTCTCGGTACCCAAAACGACAGTCTTCTTTACTAAAGGTTCTCATCGATTGGTTGTCGATTTTCATGGCTTCGCACGACACAAAAGTATCTTTAATTTCGGTCCCGTAAGCTCCGATGTTTTGCACCGGAGTAGTTCCAACATTCCCAGGGATAAGCGACATGTTTTCCAAACCGCCGAAGTTTTGGTCTATGGTCCAAAGCACAAATTCATGCCAGTTTTCTCCGGCCATACTTTCCACCCAAACAAAATCATTGTCTTCCTCTATAATTTTTTTCCCTTTTAAGTCGATATGAATCACTAAAGCATCAATGTCTTGGGTAAGCAACATATTGCTGCCGCCACCTAAGATGAATTTTTTTTCAGCAGTATTGTTGGCTAAAACTGTTTTTAATTCGTCTAAAGTATGTACAGCCACAAAGCTTTTGGCTTTTGCTTCAATGCCGAAAGTATTGAATGCTTTTAAAGAAAAATTGGGTTGAATTTGCATGAGTTTGTAAAGGATAGTTTATTCTTCAGTTTCCAAAGCGCGGTAAAGAAAGTCGTTTAATGGTTTTAGGGCAATCAGTTTTTTAGCTACCGTTGTATTGAAATTTTTATCGGTAAATAGTGTTTCATCTATACGATGCGAAGCCGTGAAACTCTTCAATTTTAAAAATTCTATCGCCGGATGGTTCGGGTCAAAGTCTTTTGGGGCTTTTTTCAGTACGTTGTCTGCTTCTCGTGATAAATCACCAAACTCCTTTTTAAAATTAGTTTCAACCACAATTTTCTCTAAATCATCATAAAAAAAAGCAATCTCTCTGCGAATTTGTTTTAATTCTGAAGGTTCCGGACACCAAACACCGCCGGCAATAAAACAGTTGCCTTTTTCGAAATGCACATAATAACCCGGACTGTTTTTACGGAATTTATTTTGGGTAAACCAAACACCCATATTGGTTTTATAAGGTGATTTGTCTTTTGAAAAACGAATGTCTCGGTTGATTCGGAAAGTGCAATTTTTGACCTCCAAATCATCTAATTTAGGATCGAGCAGTTTCATCTCAGCCAATAAACCGGCAATAAAGGCATGGTAATCTTTTTTATATTGCTCATACCTTTTTTTGTTGGCATGCATCCAATCGGTGTTGTTGTTGGCTATCAAATCCTCTAAAAATTGCAGCGCTTCTTTCGTAATCATATTAGAGGTGTTTTTTTAAATCTTCTTCTGAAATATAGCCTAAATTGCGCCAAACTTCTTTGCCGTTTTCGTAAATGATAATCATTGGTAAACCATCAATTTTCATTTCTTCGGTTAGGCTTTTATTTTCATCTGCATCAACTCTTACAATTTTAACTTGGTCTTTTAACTCCTCTTGCATTTTCAAAATATAAGGCTTCATTTTCTGACAAGGCGCACACCAAACGGCCGTAAAGTTGATCAGTACTTTTTTATCGGAGCTGATTAGTTTTTGATAATCTTGAGCTGTCATTCCACCTGCTTTAGTGGTCTTACCCGCTATCGGCATACCGTTAGCCGTCCACTTCATAATGCCGCCTTCCAAGTTATACACTTCGGTAAAGCCCATAGCCACTAATTTATCGGCGGCTTGTGCACTTCTTCCGCCTACTTTGCAATACACAAAAATGGGTTTTGATTTGTCGTATTGTGCTGTTTTAGCAGCAAAATCAGGACTGTTCACATTAATATTGGTGGCATTTTCTATGTGTTCAACGCTGTATTCTTCCGGAGTTCTAACGTCTAATAATTGCGGTTTTTCAATATTTTTTAATTTTTCGGCATAGGTTTTTACATCCAATGTTTGCACCGGTTTAGCGGTTTGTCCTTGACAACTAAGGAATAAAAAGCTGATAAAAATCAGGGAAAATAATCGGGTTTTCATGATCTAAAAATTTTAGCTAAAGTACAAAATACCGCAACATTAAAGGTTAAATATTTTATAACTCTGGTGAGTGGTTTTTACAATGTTTTCAGTGCGCTCCGGATGCGTATCGGAGATAAAAAGTTGGCCAAATTCTTCCTTATTAACCATCTCCACAATTTTACTCACCCGAAACTCATCTAGTTTGTCGAAAATGTCGTCAAAAAGTAAGATGGGTTTTTCACCGCTTTGTTTTTTGACGAAATCGAATTGGGCCAATTTCAAAGCAATCAAAAACGATTTTTGTTGTCCTTGAGAACCAAATTTTTTGATAGGGAAGTGGTCGATTTCAAAAGACAAATCATCTTTGTGAATCCCAACGGAAGTATATTGTAAAGCTCTGTCTTTGCTGAGGTTTTCTTCTAATAAAGCCAAGGTGTTTTTCTCGAACAAATCACTTTGATAAACCAATTGCACTGTTTCGGCAGAATCGGTTATGGTTTGATGATAGGCGTTGAATATCGGCACAAAGTCGGCCAAAAAAGCTTTTCGTTTTTCAAAAATGACTTGGCCTAAAGCATCCAATTGTTCATTGTAGATGGATAAGGTGTCTTTTTCAAAAACGTGATTTAAGGCGAAATATTTCAGCAGTGCATTGCGTTGGCTGATGATTTTATGGTATTGGATCAACTGCTGTAAATAACCGCTGTCCAATTGCGAAATCACACTGTCTATGAATTTGCGTCGGGTTTCGCTGCCTTCGATGATCAAATCCCTGTCGGCCGGAGAAATAATCACCAGCGGAATGAAACCAATATGGTCAGAGAACTTTTCGTAGAGTTTACCGTTGCGTTTGAGGATTTTTTTTTGTCCTTTCTTCAAACTGCACAAAATTTGCTCCGTGCGATTGTTTTTTTCAAATTCACCGTCTACCACAAAAAATTCTTCTCCGTGTTTGATGTTTTGTACCGCCAGCGGATTGAAATAGCTTTTGCCGTTAGCCAAATGATACACCGCATCCAAAATATTGGTTTTTCCAATGCCATTTTTGCCTACGAAGCAATTGATTTTGGTATCAAACTCGAAGGCAGCATTGGAAAAATTTTTATAGTTTAGAACAGAAAGACGTTTTAAAAACAATTTGGTTTCGCTTAAAATTAGTATACAAATATCTTATTTACAAAAGATTAATTTCTTTCAAAGCAAGTAAAAGAAAGCCTTGCAAATTATTTAAAAATATTGAGATAATTAGTGTTTGTGTGTTTTCTTTCTCAGTCAAGCAACCAAACCTGTTTCAAAAACAGTTATTTTCTTCTTCAAGTAAATATTAAGTCGATTTTTTTATGTGAGTTTGAATAAAAATTTTATTTTTGCGCACACTAAATTAAAAATAGATGGCAACTTTTAACAAAAGAGGATATAAATCACCGAAAGAAAAAGCAGAAAAAGTAGATGAAACTTTCATTGAAGATGTAAATGTTGATGAAAAAGACAGCGCTACAGCAAAAGCATTTGATACCTTAGACCAATCAGCATCAAAAGCAGAAGATTTTATTGCCAAAAATCAAAAAGTGATTTTAGGTTCTTTATTGGCTGTTGTGGTAGTAGTGGTTGGCTATTTTGCTTATGATAAATTTATCGCTGAGCCAAACCAACAAGAAGCTTCTGAAGAATTATTTGTTGCACAGCAAAATTTTCAAAAAGCGGTTGATGGTGATGTGAAAGCAGATTCTTTGTACAATTTAGTATTAAATGGTTCTGAAGGTAAATTTGGAGTACTTAAAATTGCTGAAGAATATTCAGGAACTGATGCTGCTAACCAAGCTAATTTTATGGCAGGAGTAGCTTACTTGAATACAGGAAAATATGCCGAGGCTATTGCCAGTTTGGAAAAATTCAATTCAAAAGACGTTACTTTAAGTATTTTAGCAAAAGGAGCTATCGGAGATGCATACGCGCAACAAAACAAGCAAAAAGAAGCTTTAGAGTTTTACGTAAAAGCGGCTGATGCCAGTCAGACTAACGATTTTACCAGACCTAGATATTTAATGAAAGCCGGTAAAACTGCTTTAGCTATGGGTAACAAGGCAGAAGCATTAAAGTATTTTACCGATATTAAAGATAATTTTGATTCAGCTCCGGAAGCTCAACAAGTTGATGCTTTAATCGGTTTAGCACAATAAATCACAATGAAATAATACCATTAAAGGATTAAGGAGTGTATCTTTAATCCTTTTTTAGTTTAAAAGCATAAATTATGGCTACAGCTAATAAAAATCTTTCTAATTACAACAAGTCGCAATTGGCCAATGCCAAAGACTTTAAGTTTGGGATAGTCGTTTCCGAGTGGAATGATCACATTACGAATGGTTTGTACCAAGGCGCCGAGGCCGCATTGTTGGATTGTGGTGCTTTACCTGAAAATATAATTCGTTGGAATGTACCCGGAAGTTTTGAGTTGGTTTACGGAGCGCAACGCATGATTGTTACCCAAGAAGTAGATGTAGTTATTACTATTGGTTGTGTGATTAAAGGCGAAACGATGCATTTTGAATTTGTGTGCGAAGGCGTAACGCAAGGCATCAAAGATTTAAATGTACAAACCGATGTGCCGGTGATTTTTTGTTTGCTAACGGATAATAATGAACAACAATCCATCGACAGGAGTGGAGGCATACATGGAAATAAAGGAACCGAAGCAGCCATAGCCGCTATCAAAATGGCCGATTTGCGAAGAAAAACAATGTAACCCATTCTATTTTAGGATAATATTACAAACCTATTCGCTTTTGAATAGGTTTTTTATTTTTAGGGAATGATTAACTATAAATCCCAATTCTTTTTGCTTAAATTTGCTAAGTTCGGTAGCTCCACTGAACACTGATTACTGAACACTGAACACTAAAAAATGTCGAGTATCATTCAATTGCTTCCGGATCATGTGGCCAATCAAATTGCAGCCGGTGAAGTAGTGCAAAGACCGGCTTCGGTGGTCAAAGAGTTGTTGGAAAACGCTGTTGACGCCAAAGCCACCGATATCAAACTCATCATCAAAGAGGCCGGAAAATCACTAATACAAGTGATTGATAATGGCGTTGGTATGAGTGTCACCGATTCGCGTTTGTGTTTTGAGCGTCATGCCACTTCTAAAATTCGACAAGCGGAAGATTTATTTTCACTGCATACCAAAGGTTTTCGCGGTGAAGCATTGGCCTCTATTGCGGCTATTGCGCATGTGGAAATGAAAACCAAACAAGACCAGGAAGAATTAGGAACGCATATCATAATTGAAGGCAGTAAATTCATGTCACAGGAACCGGCGGTCTTGCCCAAAGGCACTTCATTTGCCGTGAAGAATTTGTTCTTCAATATTCCGGCACGGCGTAATTTTTTAAAATCGGAAACGGTTGAACAGCGCCATATAGTAGATGAGTTTCAACGCGTAGCCATGGCACATCCGAATATTCATTTTACGATGTACCATAATGGTAGTGAAATGTTCAATTTGCCGATTTCGAACTTTAGACAACGCATTGTCAATATTTTTTCGGGGAGAACCAATGAAAAGTTGGTGCCTGTTAAAGAGGAAACCGATATTCTAAACTTACAAGGATTTGTGGGCAAACCCGAATTTGCCAAGAAAAACAGAGGAGAACAATTCTTTTTTGTCAACGATCGTTTTATCAAAAGCGGTTACTTACATCACGCCGTAATGGCGGCTTATGAAGGCTTACTCAAAGATGGTGCGCAACCCAGTTATTTTTTGTATTTGAACGTACCGCCGCATACCATCGACATCAATATTCATCCTACTAAAACAGAAATCAAATTTGATGACGAACACGCTTTGTACGCCATTTTGCGTTCTGCTATCAAACACAGTTTGGGACAATTTAACGTAGCACCGGTATTGGATTTCGATCGAGATCCGAATTTAGATACACCTTATCAATACCAAAATAAAGATGCGGAATATCCAACCATTCAAGTAGACAGAAGTTATAATCCGTTTGCCGACGATAAACCCAATAAGTCGTTTTCATCGGCACCTTCTTATAAAAAAGCTGAAGCCCAGCCTAATTGGGAGAGTTTGTATGTTGGTTTGAAACAATCCGGACAAGAATTGTCGGAAATGGTGTTTGAGAACGAAGCGGTCACTTCTTCTTTGTTTGAAGAAACTGAAGTCGAGCAGGAAGTCAAACGTACTTATCAAATCCATAAAAAATACATCGTCAGTCCAATCAAATCCGGTATGGTGATTATCAATCAGAACCGCGCACACGAAAGGGTTTTGTACGAAGAGTTTCTCACCAGTATGACGGTGCATCAAGCTTCAAGTCAGCAATTACTATTTCCGTTGCCATTGTATTTTTCTTCTGTTGAAATAGATTTGTTAGCAGAATTAAAAACTTCCTTAGAAAACACCGGCTTTGTATTCGAAGCGATGGAAGCCGACCATGTCTTAATTTCGGGTTTGCCTGTCAATGTGACCGAAAGTGAGATTGCCATTGTTTTGGAAGAGTTATTGCGTGATTTGGAAGATGGTATTCCGGACAATAGTTTTTCGCAAAATGACACCATAGCCAAGTCGATGGCGCGCAGTTTGGCCATCAAAACCGGAACGTATTTGACCGAAAAAGAACAGGAAAATTTGGTACACAATTTATTTGCTTGTAAAGAACCAAATGTATCACCATTTCAAAAACCCACTTTCATCACCATGAGTGTGGAAGATTTAGATAAAAAATTCAGCGTATGATGCGAATGACCGAAACTGTTAAGCAGTTACTGATTATTAATGTTATTTTTTACATCGGGTCCAATTATGTAGGCGATATAACCTATCAATTGTTTGCCCTTTTTTCTCCTGACAATGTTAACTTCCGTTATTGGCAACCTTTAACGAGTATGTTTATGCATGCGCGTTTTCCAAATTTGATGCATATTGTTTTTAATATGTTTGCGCTAGTTTCCTTTGGTAGTGCTTTGGAGCATTTTTGGGGTGGAAAGAAGTTTCTTTTCTTTTATATCTCTTGCGGATTAGGTGCAGCTTTATTGCATATGGGCGTGAATTATTATCAATACCATCACGGATTGGAAATTTTGCAACAAGCCAATGTTCCGGCAGACGTTATTAATACAATTGTAAAAGAAGGCAAGTATAGCAATGCTATATTGGAAATAATTTCCTTATCGGATTTAGAAGCTATGTATCATGCCTATAATACACCGGCTGTAGGTGCTTCCGGTGCTATTTACGGTTTGTTGATTGCTTTTGCTTTCATGTTCCCGAATGCCGAATTAATGATGCTATTCATACCGGTGCCGATTAAAGCCAAATATTTTGTGCCGGGTTTGTTGGTATTGGATTTGGTTTTGGGCTTCAAAGGCAGCTCTATTTTTGGCAGCGGCGGAACCGGAGTAGCTCACTTTGCACACTTAGGCGGTGCCTTAACGGGCTTCATCATGATGTGGTATTGGAAGAAAAGTTCATTCAATAAAAATCGTTGGGATTAAAAATGAGTATACTAGAAGACCTTAAATGGCAATACCGAATCGGTGGCATTACCAATAAAATGATTTATTGGAATGTTGGCCTTTTTATTTTGTCGATACCGTTGTTCTATCAATTTAAAACCGGAGTTTTTGATTATCCGACATGGTTAGCCGTTTCTTCCGAACCGATGACGGCACTTTACCAACCTTGGTCTCTGGTTACCTATGCTTTTTTCCATCAAGGATTTATGCATTTGTTTTTCAATATGATGGTGTTGCACTTTTCGAGTCGTTTGTTCTTGACCTATTTTACCCAAAAACAATACTTGGGCTTGTATTTGTTGAGCGCCGTTTTTGCCGGATTAATTTATGTGTTGAGTTTTTACTTGTTGGGATTTTCCTCTACTATGGTTGGCGCTTCTGCGGCTATCATGGGACTTTTAGTAGCCACCACAACTTATCAGCCTTTAATGGAAATCAGACTCTTGTTAATTGGCAATGTCAAGTTATGGCACATTACCGGCGTCTTATTGTTACTCGATTTATTGCAAATTCAATTGGGGAATACGGGCGGACACATAGCCCATTTGAGCGGTGCTTTTTTTGGTTATATTTACATCAAGTTGTTGCAAAACGGCACCGATTTGAGTCGGTTTGTGAGCAATACCATTGATTTTTTCGCGAATCTATTCTCGCCTAAAAAATCTACGCCTTTCAAAAAAGTGCACGTTAACCCCAAAAAGCCAATGGTTAAGAGAGAAAGTAAGATAGTAACTAAAGATAAAACCCAACAACAAATTGATGAAATCTTGGACAAAATCAGTCAATCCGGTTACGACAGTTTGACGACAGAAGAAAAAGAATTCCTATTCAAAGCCGGAAAATAAGTGCCAATGAAAAAGCTATCATGGTTTAATAAAGTTATGTTTGGATTCAATATAGTGTTGACTGTATTGACGTTCGTAGCCTATGCTTTGCCATTCTTAGCGCCAAAGTTATTTCCGTTGTTGTCGGTGCTGACGCTCATTTTACCTTTATTTCTTATCTTAAACGCTTTGTTTTTTTTGTATTGGTTGATGCAGCTCAAGCGACAAGTTATTTTGTCAGGTTTGGTTTTACTGTTGGGTATAACCTTCATCAACAAGTTTTACAAATTCTCCTCGCGTGACTTGCCGGAGGAAGAAAAAGATTTTTTGGTAATGAGTTACAATGTGCGTTTATTTAATTTATTCGAATGGTTACCTAACGATCATGTAGGCGATACCATTTTGTCTTTTGTAAACGATAAAAATCCCGATATTCTTTGTCTTCAGGAATATTCCGAAAGTGCTAATATCAATCTGAGAGCTTATAAATACAAAGCTATTTTCATGGAAGGCAAGCAAATCAAAACTGGTCAGGCCATTTTTTCCAAATACCCCATTTTTAATCAAGGCGATTTCAAAATTCCGGATTTAGGGAATAATGTGGTTTTTGCCGATATCAAAAAAGGAAAAGATACTATTCGCGTTTACAACATTCACTTGCAATCGATAAAGATTTCACCGGATGTCAATGAGATTGAGTCGCATGTAGACGCCATTGATAAGAACAAGTCGCAACAACTTTTTGTCAGAATCAGAGAAGCTTTCAAAAAACAGCAAAAACAAGCAGAGTTGTTAGTCAACCATAAAAAGCAATGTTCTTATCCGGTTATTATTTGCGGCGATATGAACAACAGCGCTTTTTCGTATATCTATCGAAATATTAAAGGCGATTTAAGTGATTGTTTTGAAGAAGCCGGTTTGGGTTTTGGACAAACGTATCGTTTTAAGTATTATCCGGCGCGTATTGATTATATTTTTGCCGATAAACGCATGAAAGTAAAGAGTTTCAAAAGTTTTTCCCGCTTCGAAAATTCAGATCACTTCCCAATCATGACGCGTTTGGCATTTGTAAACTAGTTATAGTTTTTGTTTTTTCAGATAATCCAACGCATATCTTCCTTCGTTGAACAATAAGTCAAGGATGCTTAAGTTGTTCAAATACCCGTGTTTTTCTTCGAAAACCTGAGTATAAGATTCGAATACCGAAGTGTCTTTTTTGCCGTTAATTAAAGTTCGAAAATCGGTCTTATCCGAAACCTCGTGGAAGTATTCTGTAGTTTCGTTATAATCGAATTCCAATCCCAAACATTTAGACACCACCGACATTGTTTCAAAATTCAAATCCATTAAAAAAGTATGTTTCTTTTGGAAAATAGGCAACAAATCATCTTCAAAATATTCAAAGAAAGGCGAAGTGCGATAGGCGGCTTCAAGGGATTTGAAATGTTGTTTTTGCCAGTCAAATGCGGTTTCCAGTTTGACGTCTTTGGTTTTTTGATGGATTTCTTTGGAATGCTTTACTGGAATGTTTAATAGTTGAATACCATTCGGACTGTAAATATACATCCGGTTGCGATTGGTTTGTTTTTGAAAATTATCGTCCATTTCAAAAGTCACCAAGTCACTTTGAGCAATCGCCACAAAATGGCTGATAGAAGGAAAATAACCGGGATGAATCAGAATGTTATTCATTTCACCAATACTCTAAATTAATTGGCTTTTTTCTTTTTCCAGAAATATTCACCCACAAAGTACAATGCCAATAACCCTAAGAAATATTTGAAATAGGATTGTGGTTGGCCTTCGCCACTAACGGTAGTGAATAATCTGTCCCAACGGATTTTGTTGAGGCCAGAAGCATTGCTGTCCCAACTCATCCAAATGAACACCGGTTTTCCAACGATGTGGTCTTCCGGCGTAAACCCGAAATAACGGGCGTCTAACGAGTTGTTTCGGTTGTCTCCCATCATCCAGAAGTAATTTTGTTTGAAGGTGTAATTGTTGGTTTTTACATCATTAATGTAAATATCATCGCCAACCACTTTCAAGGTGTTGCCTTCGTATTCGGTGATGATAATTTTGTACAAGGATAAGTTTTCCTGGTTTAAAGCCACTGTTTTTCCGGCTTCCGGCATGTAAATTGGGCCCATATTGTCACTGTTCCAATTGCGGGTAGTCGAAGGATGTCCGTCTTTGAAATCAGGAAAAATACCATCTTCCGCACCGGTTTTTAAGTAGCGTTCAACTACGGCTACACGGCTGTCGGTTTTCAATGCATCAGCTTTCTCTTGGGTAAGATTAGCCTGGAACATCAGGTTTGAGGATGTTAGTTTTAACTTGTCTACCAAATCCTTGTCAACTGCACCAATTAGGAAGGTATTAGTGGAGTCTTTTTCAATTACGGCAAAATTATAGCCTTCTTTGTCCAAGTATTGTTGCACCAAATTATTATCCCATAACTTGGTTTCCATTTGGATTAAAGTATTGAACTCGGTTATACTGTATTGGTCTACAAACGCTTGTGTAATCGGCTCTTTCATTTTAATGTTGAACCCAAATTGCGGTTTGGCTCTTTCCGGCAAAATCAACTCTTTTCCGTTGATGTGAACCACACCTTTTTTGATTTCTAATTGATCGCCCGGAATGGCTACACAACGTTTTACATAGTTGGTTTTTTTGTCAATTGGTTTGCTGTATCGGCGATCGGCCGGCTTGTACATGTGGAATAAAGTATCTCGCGGCCAGTTGAAAACTACGATGTCGGCATTCTCAATTTTTTCAAATCCCGGAAAACGGAAGTAAGGCAATTGCAATTTGTTTTCCCATGAATTGGCATCGTGGTCGTTGTACAAATACGATTTAATTTTGATTAAAGGCAAAGTATCATGAACCATAGGCGCAGCTACCGAAGTCATTGGTGTTCTGGCGCCGTAATGAAATTTACTCACAAACAAGAAATCTCCGGTCAACAACGATTTCTCTAAAGAGGAAGACGGAATTACATAAGGTTGCATTACGTAAGTGTGTACTAAAGTAGCCACTATAACCGCAAATAATAATGAACTGATCGTATCTCCGGTTTTGGTTTTTGGCGTTAAATCGCGCTCCACAATATGAGTTACTTCTTGCGTATAATTGATGTAATAAATGTACAATCCGAATGTCAATATGCCCAACCAGGTATCGGCTGTGGAATTGCGTCCGAAGCTTCTCAAAGTTTCTACCCAAACTACCGGAAACATTAATAAGTTAATGATGGGAATGAACAACAATAAGGTCCACCAAGTCGGTCTTCCGATAATTTTCATCAACACTATGGCATTGTAAACCGGGACAAAAGCTTCCCATCTTTTCCGACCTGCTTTTTCGTAAAGTTTCCAAGTTCCCAAGCCATGAATGACTTGAACAATCAAAACGAAAATTAACCATTGTGTTGCTGACATAATGCTTGTTTTTAAATTTATGCAGTTATATGTTTAAAATAACCGGTATTTGTTACAATTATTGATTAGCTATTTTAAATTGAGTACGTCTTTCATAGAGAAAACACCCTTTTTGTTTTGAACCCATTCGGCGGCTAAAACGGCACCTAAAGCAAAACCTTCACGGTTGTGCGCCACGTGTTTGATTTCGATAAAATCTACGTCGGAGTGGTAAAAAACGCTGTGTGTTCCCGGGACATTTTCGACGCGTTTGGCTTCAATATGAATTTGATTTTTTCCAGCTTGCTCTTCAGTCCAAGAATCGTAAGCTGTGTTTTGAATGATTCCTTTGGCTAATGAAATGGCAGTGCCGCTGGGAGAATCTAATTTTTGGGTATGGTGAATTTCTTCCATCGATACCTTGTATACCTCGGCAAAACGAGCCATCATTTTGGCTAAATAATCATTCAATTCAAAGAATAAATTAACGCCAAGACTAAAGTTGGAACCATACAAAAAAGTACCGTTTTTTTCTTCGCACAAACGAACCATTTCGTCATAACGGTCGAGCCAACCGGTTGTCCCGCAAACCACGGGAACGTTTTTTGAAAAACAAGTCGTAATATTGGATACAGCTGCTGTTGGTACACTAAAATCTATGGCTACATCGGCTTCTGATAAACCATCGTAGGGATCAAATTCATTTTTTCTTAAAACAATTTCATGACCTCTTTCCAAAGCAATTCTTTCAATTACTTTTCCCATTTTTCCGTAGCCTAATAATGCAATTTTCATCAGAATCGATAGTTTAAGGTTAGTCCGAGATTGGGTTTAGCGGTAAAATCATTTTGGTAAACATCTGGGGCTACCGAGAGTTTTTCATTTACGTTAAACTGAATCAAATGCGCATCTACATTGGCATCCACTATATTTAAAATGTAAAAGCCTAAAGTGACCATCAAAGATAAATCGCGGTTTCTTTGGTAAAATCGTTGTGCCTGTATTAAGCGACTATCGTCTAAATATTGGTATTGGTCGTCATTAAATCCGGCCAATCTTCTTTTGTAAGCATCACGATAATTGTGGTATTTTTTGTTGTTGTCCAAGTAAAAATACATACTAGTTCCTAAGGCGCCGTATACAATGGGGATTTTCCAATATTTTTTGTTGTAAGCTTGTCCTAATCCCGGCAATACAGCGGAGTAAAAAGCAGCTTTTGAAGGTGTTAACGGGTCAATCTCTCTCATTTTAGTGGTGTCTTTTGCCACTAATCCTTCCGCAATTTGCTGGGCATAAACCGAAGGTTTTCCCAAAAGAAAGCAGAAAAAAAGTATGTAAAAAAAGCGACTCACTATCCTTGGATTAGTTTGATGATGCGATTGAAATCTTCTTCAGAATGAAAAGGAATGGTAATTTTTCCTTTGCCGTTACCTGCTACTTTCACATCGATTTTAGTGCCAAAGAAATTGGCAACTGTTTTTTTCTGGTCTTCCGCCACAGTAAAACTTTCTCCTTTTTTAGCTTTAGCAGGAGTCGGTTTGCGACTGTCCTGATAGTTTTTCACCAAAGCTTCCGTTTCACGAACCGATAGATTCTGACTGATGATTTTGTGGTATATATCGGTTTGAACGTCCTGGTCTTCAATATTGATGATAGCGCGTCCGTGACCCATACTGATGAATCCGTCACGAATTCCGGTTTGGATAATCGGATCTAATTTTAACAAACGCAAATAGTTGGCAATAGTTGACCTTTTTTTACCCACGCGCTCACTCATTTGTTCTTGAGTCAATTGAATTTCATCAATCAAACGTTGGTAAGAAAGTGCTATCTCAATCGGGTCTAAATCGTGGCGTTGGATGTTTTCTACCAAAGCCATCACCAACGATTCGTTGTCATTGGCTATTCGGATGTAAGCCGGCACTGTAGTTAAGCCAACCATTTTGCAAGCACGCAAACGGCGCTCTCCCGAAATCAATTGGTATTTATTGAAGTCTAATTTGCGAACCGTAATGGGTTGGATTAGCCCTAATTCTTTAATAGAGGATGCCAATTCCTGTAATTGTTCTTCGTTGAAATTGGTTCGGGGTTGAAACGGATTGATTTCGATGGCCTCAATATCCAATTCGATGATGTTTCCGACTACTTTGTCGGCATTTTTATCGTTTACTGATTTGATGTCGTTTTCCGGATCTTTCAGTAAAGCCGATAATCCTCTTCCTAAGGCTTGTTTTTTTATTGCTTTTGCCATGGCTTAGTTGCTGTTTTTCTTGATGATTTCTTGCGCCAAACTTAAATAGTTGGTTGCACCCCGGCTGGTGGCGTCGAAGTTGATGATGCTTTCCCCGAAACTTGGTGCTTCGCTCAATTTTACATTGCGTTGGATGATGGTTTTGAATACCATATCGTTGAAATGCTTTTGCACTTCTTCTACTACCTGATTGGACAAACGCAAACGTGAGTCGTACATGGTGAGTAAAAGACCTTCAATATCTAAATTCGGGTTGTGAATTTTTTGTACACTTTTGATAGTGTTTAACAATTTACCCAAACCTTCCAAAGCAAAATACTCGCATTGAATAGGAATAACCACACTGTCGGCAGCGGTTAAAGCGTTAAGTGTCAGCAAGCCTAACGATGGTGCGCAATCAATTAAAATATAATCGTATTGGTCTTTAATGCTTTCCAAAGCTTGTTTCAGCATATACTCGCGGTTTTCTTTGTCTACCAATTCAATCTCAATCGCTACTAAGTCGATGTGAGCCGGAATTACCGAAACATTTGGAGCTGAACAACTAATAGTTGCTTCCTCAGGAGAATTGCTGTGTTCCAAAATTTGGTAAGTTCCGATTTCAACGCTTTCCACATCTATACCTAATCCGGAACTGGCATTGGCTTGCGGATCAGCATCGATTAGCAGCACTTTTTTTTCTAAAACACCCAATGATGCGGCAAGATTTACTGAAGTAGTTGTTTTCCCGACACCCCCTTTTTGGTTGGCAATTGCAATGATTTTACCCATTTATTTTTAATCAATTTTAAGCCGTAAAAATACGATTAATTATGGCTTTGTCAAGGCTTATTTGTTAACATTTAGGTAAAGTTTTCCAAGAGGAGTTTTACAGTCGCAGTCACAGTTTTCAGTTAGTTATTTGACCAATAGTAATCTACCGACTGAGACGGAGACTGATCACTTTTATTTACTTCCTTTATTCTTAATCATCATTTCTAACATATCCCACATTTCCTGAGGGATTTTTTCCAAAATATTGAACTGTCCTGCGCCTTGCAACCATTCGCCTCCGTCAATGGTAATCACTTCGCCATTGACATAAGCAGAAAAATCAGAAACCAAATACGCAGCTAAGTTGGCTAGTTCTTGGTGATCGCCCACTCTACGTAACGGCACTTTTTTGGCCATATCGAATTTTTCGGCTAAGTCGCCCGGTAATAATCTATCCCAAGCGCCTTTGGTAGGAAATGGTCCGGGAGCAATGGCATTCATTCGGATGCCGTATTTAGCCCATTCTACTGCCAAACTACGTGTCATGGCCAAAACGCCGGCTTTAGCAGTAGCACTCGGCACCACGTAGCCTGAACCGGTCCAAGCGTAAGTCGTTACTATGTTCAATACATTACAATTGGTTTGCTTGGTATTAATCCAATGTTTTCCGAAGGCCAACGTACAGTTTTTGGAGCCTTTCAACACGATATCGATGATGGTATCAAAAGCGTTAGCCGATAATCTTTCAGTTGGAGAGATGAAGTTTCCTGCGGCGTTGTTCAACAACACATCGACTTTACCGAAGGTTTTTAACACTTCCGCCAACATGGCTTCCACTTGGTCATAATGGCGCACATCACATTGCAATGGTAAACATTTTCCGCCCGTTTGGGTTTCCAATTCGGCTGCGGTAGTTTTTAATTTCTCTAAATCACGAGAGGTTATGGCGACCTTTGCGCCCAATTCTAAAAAGTATTTCGTCATGGCTTTACCCAAGCCGCTTCCGCCACCGGTTACTACAATTACTTTGTCTGCTAAGGCATTATCGCGTAACATTTTTGCTGAAAAATCCATATAGTTTTTATTTTTAGTAAATATATTATTTTAATTATAAACGGCGAAGTCTTTCGGCAGCTTGTATCAAAGTTTGATCGTCTTTGGCAAAGCAAAAGCGAATGCATTGAGGATCATAGCCATGAGCATAAAAAATAGAAATCGGAATGGTCGCTACGCCCAATTCGGTGACTAATCTTTTGGTGAAATCGATGTCGTTTTCCTCACTAATACCGGCATAAGAAGCCACTTGGAAATAAGTGCCTTCGCAAGGCAATAGTTTGAGTTTGGTGTCTTTCATCAAGCCTAGAAAAAAATCTCTTTTTTGTTGGTAAAATTTTCCTAAAGCTGTTACGTCGACTAAATCTATGTAGTCATTTAAGGCATGTTGGGCAATACTGCTCACACTGAACACCAAAAACTGGTGTACTTTTTTTATTTCCCGCATCAAATGTTCCGGTGCAATTGCGTAACCAATTTTCCACCCCGTAATGTGAAACGACTTGCCGAAGGAAGATATCGAAATGCTGCGTTGCCATAATTGGGGTCGGTGATGCACGGAAATATGCGGTTGTTCAAACGTAATGTATTCATATACTTCGTCAGACAAGACCAAAAGGTTAGGGTAGGCGTCGACGAGTTTTTCCAATTGTTCGAAATCATTTTCTGTCCACATTTTTCCAGTAGGATTGTGTGGATTATTGATGATAATCAGTCGGGTATTTTCGTTTATGGCAGCTGCTATTACTTCCCAGTTTGGAGTAAAGTCACTGTTTAAGGAAACACGAATAGGTTTAGCGTTACTCAACAAAATCGGTGCTTCGTAGCAATCATAGCTCGGATCTAAAACAATCACTTCTTCATGGGCTTTGACCAAGGCTTGGATGGTGGCAAAAATGCCTTCGGTAGCGCCGGCAGTGATTAAGATTTCATCTTTAGGGGAAATTATTC
>NZ_JBILQL010000079.1:0-11589 GCF_044373165.1 Flavobacterium sp. | reverse complement strand
CCGGTCTGGAAGTGGATTCTATTCCGAACATGTACGGCATGAACCGCATTTTAAAAGAAATTGGTTGGGCTGCCGTGGCTGTAGATGGTTTTATTCCGCCGAATGCTTTTATGGAATTCCAAGCGTACAACGTTTTGGTAATTGCTTCGGATATCCGACAATTAGAACATATTGAATATACACCTGCTCCGGATATCATACACGAAGGTGCCGGCCACGCTCCTATTATTGCCAATCCGGAATATGCTGAATATTTGCGCCGTTTTGGAGAAATTGGTTGTAAAGCGATTTCGTCTTCTCGCGATTACGAATTGTATGAAGCGATTCGGTTGTTATCGATTTTAAAAGAAGCCGAAGACACTCCGGAAGAAGACATTAAAAAAGCAGAAGATCAGGTAGACTTTTTACAAAATAATATGGGCGAACTTTCGGAAATGTCCAGAATCCGCAACCTACACTGGTGGACAGTGGAATATGGCTTAATTGGCACGGTGGATAATCCGAAAATTTATGGTGCCGGTTTGCTTTCCTCCATAGGCGAAAGCGCTTGGTGTATGACGGATAATGTGACCAAAATCCCTTATGATATATCGGCTGCCGACCAAAGTTTCGACATTACCAAACCGCAACCACAGCTGTACGTCACACCTGATTTTGCACATTTGAGTTTGGTTTTGGAAGAATTTGCCAATACGATGGCATTGCGCACCGGAGGTTTATCGGGCATTAAAAAATTAATTGACTCCAAGGCTTTAGGCACTATAGAATTGAGTACCGGCATTCAAATTTCGGGGGTATTTAGCAACGTTATTGAACACGAAGGCAAACCGGTTTACGTACAGACTACCGGTAAAACGGCCTTGTCTTACCGCGAAAAAGAATTGGTAGGTCACGGAACCGCATACCACACCGAAGGATTTGGTTCACCAATAGGAAAACTGAAAGGCATCAACTTGGCGATTGAAGATATGAGTCCGCGTGACTTAAGAGCTTACGACATTTACGAAGCGGAAAAAGTTACCTTAGAATTTGAGGGCAACATCAAAGTAACCGGAGAAATCATTACCGGTTCCCGAAATTTGCAAGGAGAAATCATCATTATCAGTTTTAAAAACTGTACAGTAACCCATAATGAAACCGTATTGTTTTTACCGGAATGGGGCATTTACGATATGGCGGTGGGTAAAAAAGTAATTTCTGCTTTTTCAGGTCCGGCTGATGTGAATAGCTTTGACATGATTAACCACGTACCATCTTCTCAAACTATCAAAGCTAAAAAATCAGCAGAGCGCGAAGAACTGGAAGGTTTATACCTCAATGTACGAAACATACGTGAAGGCAAACCGGCTGTCATTTCATTAGAAAAAACATTTGAAATAGTAAAAGACAAACATCCGAAAGACTGGCTATTATCAGTAGAAATTGCCGAATTGTGCGACAAAACAAACAATACAGCCCTGTTGCACGATGTTTTAGTCCATTTGGAAAAAGTGAAGCAAAGTCGCCCCGAGATAGCTCATTTAATTTCAGGCGGACTGGCATTATTTCTGGAAAAAGTAAGCTTACAACACTAATGTAACCTTTGTTACTGCCAACTAAAGTCGACTAAAATATCTTTGTTGAAAAAATTTGAATTATGGGACTATTAGACATGTTAGGTTTAGGCAGCAAATCAGAAAGCATCAATGATTTTGTGAATAAAGGCGCTGTGATTATTGATGTAAGAACCATTGGCGAATTCCGCGAAGGACACATCAAAGGATCAAAGAACATACCTTTAGATACAATAAGCAGTAATGTAAACGACATCAAAAAGCTGGACAAACCGGTCATTGTGTGCTGTCGCTCAGGAATGCGAAGTGCGCAAGCCGCATCCATCTTGAAATCGGCGGGAATTGAAGTAATCAACGGCGGCGGATGGCAGAGTTTGGATAGTAAATTATAAAAAAAGGCTCCTATTATGGAGCCTTTTTTATTATTGTACAACTACCTTTCTAGTAATACTGCTGTTGTTTTCAAAAGTGATTTTTACCAAGTAAACTCCGGACGGATTTTGGGTTAAATCGAGTTGTAATTCATTTTCAACTGCTGTTTGAGTGTAAATACTCTTGCCGAAAATATCATAAACTTCAACCTCACGAATAGTTGTGTTTTCGGCTTTTAAAGATACTATACCTTGAGTTGGATTCGGATAAAGCGCAAATTGGGTTGCCTCTAATTCTTCTATTCCCAATCCGGAACACTGAAAAATGGCAAGCGGCGTTTCTCGACTCAAATAAGTACCATCTCCCAACATCCCATCAGAATTGTTTCCGCAGGCATAAATTGTCCCGTTAGCCACTTGGAAAAAAGAAAAATTACCACCGGCTATTACTTGCTGAACGACAGCCCCAAAAGTCAATTGTTGTGGTGAAGTTCTGTTGGTTATCGTTGCATCTCCCAATTGATAAGAAGTATTCAATCCCCAAACCCATACTGTACCATCGGTTTTTAATCCTAAATTATGATTATTGGCTTGGACTTGCAACCAATTGGTATCGGTACCAATTTGAATTGGTGCTGTTTTATTAACCGTTGTATTATCGCCCAGTTGCCCTTGGGCATTATAACCCCATACCCACAAGGTTCCGTTGGTTTTAACCGCCACCACATGTTGTTCTCCGGCAGTAGCATAAGCCCAATCCGTATTGGTTCCCACTTGTGTTGGAACATTGACAAACATGGTTGCTCCTAATCCCAGCTGTCCATTGAGTCCAACTCCCCAAGTCCAAAGTGTTCCGTTAGAACGCCTTCCCACATTGTGTGAACTTCCAACGGAAATGGTAACCCAATCATAGGCTTGACCTATCCTAACCGGAGTTGGTCTATTGGTATAAGTCCCATCTCCTAATTGTCCTGAGAGATTCCCTCCCCAAGCCCAGAGAGAACCGTCGGTCTTGATTCCCATGGTACAATTGAGATTTGAGGAAATATACTGCCAATTGGTATCCGTTCCGATTTGAACTGGTGTATTTCGGTTTGTTGTGGTATCATCACCTAATTTCCCGTAAGTATTTTGTCCCCAAGCCCAAAGAGAGCCGTCGGTTTTAATGGCAAAAACACTGTACCAGCCGGCAAAAACATTAGCCCAATTGGTAGCTGTCCCAACCTGAACCGGAGCTCCGGCATCATTGGTTACGGGACCAATTCCGAGTTGCCCATATTGATGATCTCCCCAAGTCCATAGTGTTCCATCGGTTTTAATGGCTGCAGTAAATTGATTGCCTGCAGCTATTTTTTGCCAACATTGGGCATTAACACTTATAGCTAGCAAACAGAAAGTAATAAGTAATTTTGATCTCATCTTGATTTATTTTTAGTCAAACAAACTTATGATGAGATTGGCGTAAAAAAAATACGACATCTGTCGTATTCTGGTTTATATCAGATTATTACTCTTAGCTTTTTGAATCGCTTCGAGTTTGTTGTGGACTTGAAGTTTATTGTAAATATTCTCGATGTGCTTGCGCACTGTAGAAGGCGACAAGAATAAATTATCGGCAATCACATTGTAGTTCAATCCTTTGCTGAGTTGTTCCAGCACTTCCACTTCACGAGTAGTCAACTTGATTTCTTCCTGACATTTCTCTTCAAAACTCACAGGATTTCTAAGTAGTTTCAAGGTTTTTAAAGCGATAGAAGGATTCATCGCCGCACCGCCGTTGAGCGTTTCTATAATACCTTGATGCAGTTCTTTGGGATTGACTTCCTTCAATAAATAACCATCAGCTCCTGCTTTAATGGCGTTAAAAATATTTTCATCGTTGTCAAATACCGTCAACATGATGATTTTGATTTGCGGGTATTTCGATTTGATGATTTTAGTGGCTTCAATTCCGTTACAAACCGGCATTTCAATATCCATCAAAATCAAATCAACACACTTGTTTTGCTCGAGCTTCTTTTGTAGATCATTGCCATCCACCGCGGTAAACTTCAATACCAAGTCGTCGAAAAAAGATAACTTTTCGGCTACTGCTTTTTGCAAAAAAACATTATCGTCTACTATGGCTATTTTGGTGGACATATGCTGCTATTGTATAACAAATTTGACTCTTTTTTTTGAATGTTGGTTCATCCATTCTAAAAAAGTCCTTTTCAAACGTGTAGACTGCTTGAAAATCCACAGAATGAAAAGGACAACAATAAAAACAACCTATTGTTTTTTTTTTGATCAATACCACTTGACTTTCCAAAGTTGGAAAAAGAAAGTTTAAAAAAAAATACGTCATATGACGTATTTCACTAGGCTGTATTACTTACTGATTTTTCAATCGGATACTGATTACAGTACCATGGTCGAGTTTGGAAACCAATTCAAAATGGCCTCCGATATCCTGAATGCGTTTTTGCATGTTGTGAATTCCGTTGCCCATCATGACCATCTCTCGGTCAAAACCTTTGCCGTCATCGGTAATTGTAATGGCTATCCCGTTTGCATGGGGTTCAATGCTCACCGTAACGCTCTTAGGCTGTGCATATTTAATGCTGTTGTTGATGGCTTCCTGTATGGTTCGATACAAATTCATTCCTTGAACAGAAGAAAAGATTTTGCTTTTGAGTGTTGCATCCACCATAAATTCAAAACGTATATCCTCTTTAGCTTCCTGGGCTTTCTCCATAAAATTGTGGATTCGCGCTTGTAAATCTTCGAAGGTTATTTCGCTTTTGTTCATCGCCCAAATCGTATCGCGCAATTCAATAATGGTATCTTTAGCAAAGCTGCTGATGTTGGACAGTTTAGCGTCCAGTTTTTCATTTTGTATGTCGAAAGCGTACTTGATATTATCGACGGAAGAAATTATAAAAGTCAGCTGAGAACCGATATTATCGTGTAAATCTCTTGAAATGGCCAATCGCTGTTCTTGCAATTTGTTTTGGTTTTCGATTTTAGAGATGGCCGATTTGAGTTCAAACTCTTGTTCCTGCTGTTTGATTTTGAGTTTTTGTTGACGATAAACCAGGTAAATAATACAGAGCAAAGCAAAAGAAATCAGCCCTAAAATTAAAAACTGCATGTTCTTGTTCTTGATTTCGATTTCGCGTTCTCTGATTTCGGCTTTGGATTGCAGGAGTTGTTTTTCTTTCTTCTCGTTTTGGTATTTGGCCTCTAACTCGGAAAAGGTTTGGGCGCGTTGCTCATCAAAAACAGAATCTCTGAGCTTGATATAGCTTTCTTGGTCTTCCACCGCTTTGGCCAAATTGTTGCGTTTCTTGTTAAACAAAGCGCGTTGCATATAAAAATCGCGCAACTTTTCGGCGTTTCCGCTTTTTTTAGAAAACCAATAGGCTTTTTCAAAGAGTTTTTCAGCCTCATTAAAATCGTCTAACTCATAGGCAATTGTGGCTAAATTGGTATAATTAGTCGCCCTTTCATAATAGTAATAAGTATTTTTATTTCCCTGACTCAGTTCAAATTTTTTGTCGTTGATTTTGAGTGCAGAAGTAATCCATCTTTTAGCTTCTTTGAACTTTTTTTGTTTCAACAAAGTATTGCCTATGTTATTGTAAGTTTCAGCTATTTCCAAGGTATCTTTTCCTTTGTAGTACCTAAACACTTGTTTGTGGTAATACAATGCGCTGTCGGGTTTGTTCCAATCGTCAAAATTGATGGCAATGGCGTTAAGTGCGTTGCTAATCATATCCGGACTTTTCTCTTTTTGACTAGTCCAATATTTCAGGGCTTTTTTACCATAGAAAATGCCTTTGGGATAACTTTCAAAATCGTGATACGTCAAGGAAAGTGTGGCATTAAAGAAAGCAATCCAGTTTTCTTTTTTTTCTTTTTCAGCGATTCGAATTCCCCTCAAGCAATGGTCGACGGCTTTATCGTATTGTCCTTGTTTTCGGTAAACCTTGCACAAATTATTATAAACCGTCAATAAAGAAGGCACATCGTTTACTTCTTGTAAAATTTTTATAGCCCGATTTCCGTAAACTATGGCGCTATCTAATTTATTATAATCTGTACAACGAGCATTTTTACAAAAATAATATTGGCCTTCTTCTGCCGGAGTTTTAACCAGTCTTTTAGCTATTTTAAAGTAATAATCCGACGAATCTTTAGATGTAAAGGCTTTGCCTAACGTTTTTCTCAAATCTTGAGCCATAGTCACTGCAGAAATAAACAAGCCAATAAAAAGGAATAAATGTTGCTTTTTCATTCGGATAGTATATAGTATAAATGTAGTGAAAATGTTAAAATTTTCATCATTATCGCTCTTTTTTTGGAAAAGAATTTTCGAATAACTGATAATTTAAATCAAAAACATTTCGGCTCAAGACAGCGTTTACCTCTTTCATTTTCGTTTTTAAATCTTCCGAGAGTTGAATTTGCAGGGATTGGTTTTTACAATCTTCATTAAGCTGTACCATCAATTGTTCCAACGGTCTTAGTTTGGAAGCAAAGGCATTACGCTCAGAAAGCATCTTGTAAATCAGAAAAACAATGAGTCCGATTAAACACAAAAAAACAGCGATTAAAAAAAATGTCATACCTATTCGAATGTAGCTTGTAAAATTGAGTCAAAAAAAGAGCAAAAAAAATACGGCGAATGCCGTATTTTTTTAAACTATTGGTTTTCTAAAACTAGTTAGAAGTAAAGTTTACATTAAAAGCACCATTGGTGACCGCTTTGGTATCTTCACCGTCTTGATTTTTCCCTGTGAAGTTAAAAGTTCCTTTCACATTGGTATCTGAAATCTCAGTAATAGTAACCGATCCTACAGCTCCGGAATTGTCGTAAGGCGCAGCCCAAACTAATGAGTTTAACGGATTACTGATGTTGCTTTCGATGTAAGTTGCGACAGTAGAAATAGTAGCGTCATCGCTAATTTCGTAGGTGTTTGTTCCTTCTTGGTAACCCGTAATAATAATTTGAATGGCTTTCCCGGAAGCATCACTTCCTTGAACGATAATAGTGGTAAGTCCGCCAACCACTTGTTTAGTGGCAAATGTTCCTAATTCCATTGAAGTAAAATTAGAACCGGCCACTCGGGCTTTAACTTGTCCTAAAGAAGCAGTAGCGCCACCTCCGCCACCATCATCACTGCTGCATGAGGTTACCAAAGATACTAGCGCAATGGCTAAAAAGATTCCGAATTTTTTCATAGTTTTCATGTTTAAAAATGGTTAAAGTTATGGTACAAATATTGGCTAATCTATAGACACTATCAATACGACATTTGCCCTATTTTTCTCAACTTATTCTTTAACCCTTGGGGCTCAATACACTTTTAGGTAAAGTAACAAACTTTAAAATATTGGTTTCATTTTGACTGGAAATGAAGTATAATATTTCATTCTTCTCATCATAAAAAGGTAAACCATCAAAATCCGCTGAATTGATTTTGCTGCCCAAATTGATGGGTTCAGACCAGCTCTTCCAGGTATCATCTAACCGATAAGACACATAAATATCGTAACTGCCGAAAGCACTGAAACCGTTACTGCCGAACAATAAAGTTTTGTTATCTGACAACAACTGACACATGCCTTCTTCTGCGGCAGAATTGATAACCTTCCCCATATTTTGGAGAAAGCCATAGGTTCCGTCCTCTTTTTGTAGGGCAAAATATAAATCGCTTCCGCCTTGTGAAAAATCGGTTTCAATGCCCATGAGTAAAACCTTCTTGTCAGCAGTAAGAAAAGCTTCTGCATTTTCATCATAATTATTGTATGCCGCTACCTTTATTTGACCCTGATTACTGTAAGTCCCGTTAGTAACCGTAAAACATTCAAAACCCGTCTCTCCGGTTCCTTTTGAATAGGATGTACCGCCTTTTAAGACTAAATTATCATTAATGCACCACAAATGGTTATAATACTCATTGCCATTCAGCGAAGTTTCATTTTTTGGATTCACCCATTGTCCTAAAGCGTTCTTGGTAAAAGAGTAGATTTCACTTTTAGGGTCACCAACTGCAGTAATAAAAAGTGTTTTCCCATCGGTAGCGATTGAACCACTGGAAGGCACAATTCCGGTTAATTCGAGTGTTTTTGCAGGGGTCAAAGCTTCCAATTCCGGCCTTGTATTCACTGTTGGATTTATAGGACTATCATTGTCAGAAATTCCTATGGCATCAATTTCTTTTTGACCGGGTAATAACGCAAAATTAAACTCAACTCTAACCGCAACCACGCCCGACACGGCTTGCTCTAAAATGGCGTATTCCACGCCGGGATTAATCACATCAGGTGCATCTTGGATCTTTCTTCTTTTGCGTTTGAAGTAGTAACTTCGGTCTGCCGGAATGCTAGCTTTGAATGTTGGTGTTTTATAATCCTTTTTTCTGCCCCAAACCGTTTCGTATTTGCCATTGCCCTTGTCAACCGCAATACGAACCACACAACCGGCATTCAAGTTTTCGAAAACAGCCACTTGCTTAACCGTTTGTGGTTTTTCGAAACCCACCTCAACCCATTCATAGCCGTCTAAAGCTTTTTTGGGCATCCAGGCATTCGGACTGGTTCCGCCTTGAGGAAATGCATCGGGTCTTCCTAATATTCTTTTGATGCTGTTTTGTTTTCCACCCAAGTCGGAGGAATATTTTATCAATTTATTCGCCCATTGCACTTGTTGTGCAGTAGTTATTCCGAATACCAGTAACAGCAAATACAGTAGTCTATTTTTTTTCATTTTAAACGAATTAAAAAAGGACTGCAAAAAACTTGCAGTCCTTAAAACTTATTCAAAAACTTAATTATTCACTTTTATTTTTTCTACTTTTTTTCCTTTGAAAGCGAAGATAAATTCGCCATCATCAGTAATGTCGATACCTGCGCCGTATTGTGGACTTCCTCCTTTTCCTTTAGACTGGACAGAGCCTTTAGTTTCTCCATTGGTCATGTCGATACCATAGATGATATTTTTGCTGTTTCTTTGGTCTCTTAAGTAATAGTTGCCTTCGATTTCGTAGAAGTAATCAACCCCTCTGATTTTTTCGGTGGCATAAACTCGAGAACCGTCTTTTTTGTTGTAAGAGGCCAATCCTTTTTCAGAAAGTACAACTACTTTTTCTCCAAAGTCAATTACGTCAGTCGCTTTACCCACTTTGGCATCATTGTGTTTTACATCAAACAATTGGTTACCGGAGGCTATGTCGTAACCGTAAAACTCATCGCCATCGCCTACAAAAAGAGTTTTGTTATTTTCTATGATAAAATCCGTGATGCGTTTGTCAAATTTTTCAGAACGCCAAGCCGTTTTACCGGTTGAATCATCGATACACAACACTGAATTCTTTTGCGCTTTGTAATCCCAATAAATGTAAGGCACCCATTGTTTTACACTTCCTCCTCCAAAACCGCCTAAAGCCATTCCGGCAGACAATCCGCTTGAGGTTTCTTCCAATCTAAACTCTTGTACTTGTACTTTACCTCCTACTTGCACCAAAACTTTATCGCCTGATTTATAAATGTTCGGCATACAAAAGGCGCCGGTGATTTTTTCGGAAGCCCAAAGCAATTTTCCGGATTCTAAATCGTGTTTTTCCACATATTTAGTTCGGTCGCGAGTGCCCAATATTACTATATAAACCGCATTATCGGTAAATAAAGGTTGTGCAATGGTGCGGTAAATTTTTGATCTTCTACCGCCACTGAACATGCCTCCTTTGGCACCTTGCATATCATTTTCATAAGTTACTTCCCAAAGTTTCTGACCGTTATTGATGTTATAAACCTGTAATCCGTCTAAGTACATGTATAACTTATCGCCTTTGATCCATAAATCAACAATAGCTCTGCGGGTAACCAACTCTTTTTCAATAGTTCCCAAGAAAGTGGCGTCCCAAAGTATATCTCCGTTAGCAGCATTGATTTTAACCAACTGATTTTTAAAACCGGCGAATAATGCTCCCAGAGCGGTTGGCTTAAAGTTGATCATCACAATTTCATTTCTTACGGCATCGTAAATATATTTTCCAACACCACCTTTGAAACGATTGGTTTCCCATACTTTTTCTCCGGTATTGGCTTTTACCAAAATCACAGAAGCCTTTTGTGAAATTAAAAACGCATCTAATTCAGAAATATACTTTACGGTATCCAATTCGCCTTCATCGCTTCCTTCTTCAGCTTTGGTTCCTTTTTGGATTAGATTTTGATATTCTTCTGAATTCCATAACTCTTTCCCGGTAGCAATATCGATTACGGCCACGCGGTCTGTTCCCATTTTTCTTTCGTCAAAAAGAAACAAATAGCCACCTTTATCACCACCTTTTTGAATTACATATTGGTATTCACATTTGTTGGTTTTGTTGGTGGTGATTTTTTTATAATCGCCACTCCAAATGGTTTTTCCGTTGGCATCTAAAACTGTAGCCGAATTGTCATCGGTTCCTAATACATACTGACCGTTGTTTACCGAAACGGCTAAGCGGGAAGCTTTATTATCAAATTCAGATTCCCAAGCAGTAGCAAAACTGCCCGATTTTTTTCCGGCTGATTTGCCCTTACCGAGTAATTTCCCAAACTGGGCATTTGCGGGTAATGTGACCGCTAAAAAAAGCGTCATCATTACTAAAGTAACTTTTTTCATAATCTATTGTTTTTATTGTTAAGGTTAAAATGTAATGGTATAGCGAATTTTGTAACGCTGTTGCTTTTGCAGTTTGAACTTAAACTTGTGTTCGAGGATGTAGTTGGACATAAAATTGATGAAATCAATGTTTTTGATGTCGCTGTCTACTTTGAAAAAGGAAGAAACTTTCCCGTTTTGGACTACGCCTATATCCACTACCATAGTGCCTTTGACTTCAGCGTATTTTTTGTTTTTCTTTTTTTGAAAGTCTTCGGACTGAAATACTTCATCGATTTCTTTGGTCACGGTTTCCGAAACAACTTCTTCATCGGTTAGTACCGGCCTTTGAGCGGAAAGATTTTGGGTAGAAAGCATTATCAATGCCAACACCAAAAGGGTTTTAATGGTTTTCATGGTTTAGGTTGTTAAATATCATAACAAACCTATTGCGAAATGCTTTCACCGGAAATACGGCAAATGCCGTATTTTGTTAAAATTGGAATTGAGGAAACTGACTTTGTAGTCTGATAATCTTTTGGTTAAGGGTTTCCAAAAACTGTTGGTGACTTGTAGTATCGGGATTAAACGGTCGATGCGCTAATCCTTTTTGGATGTTGCAAACTTCTTGCATGGTAGCAAAACAATCAGCATTGACATAATTTTCAAAAAAGCAAATCCAAATGTAATCGATGGCAGCTTGGCTAGGATGCAACATATCATCAGCATAAAAGCGATAATCTCTGAGTTCGTCCATCATGATTTCGTAGGAAGGAAAGTAATTAGTGTTCCGAGCGCAAGGTTGCGTGTTCAGTAAATTTTGCAAAGCTGTGATAAGATGGGCTTTACTGCGTTGGTTTTCGGGGAAACCGTCTTTAGTATGGCGTACCGGAGAAACCGTAAAAATAAAACGACAATCGGGGTTGATTTGGCGAATCAAATCCATTGTATTTTGGATAGATTGCTGAATGGTTTCGGGCGATAAGATTTCTTTGGAAAATTCTTTTTGGGGAACTTTATGGCAATTGGC
>NZ_JBILQL010000078.1:0-11661 GCF_044373165.1 Flavobacterium sp. | reverse complement strand
CAGGTTGAAATTCCAAAAGATAAATAACAAATTCCAAATAAATTTCAAGTTCAAAATTTCAAAATTCAAATGAAAAAACTCCTCGCTATAATAGTATTCATAAGTCTTCTAACCTCTTGTGGACCAAAAAGATTAGGTTGTGGCCCGAGTCGATGTGATATTGAAAAACCAACACTCGAGATAACTTCATCAAAAAATATTTGTTAAAAAATTTCATTGGATATGTAACATTTGGATGTGTTGAAAGTCTTACAAGACAATCATCACCCGAAGCGAAGCCGAATTGTTCGGAGCGCAGCGGAGAAAATCATCAATCAAACGAGCCTTGGGAAACCAAAGCTCACAAATCAATCACCAATGAAATCAATATGTATTGCATTGTGCATGCTTGCGACTGCTTTTACTTTTGCGCAAGAAGCACCGAAAACTGAGGAGAAAAAAACTTCAGAAAATCCGAATGAATTAAAAGAGGTTACGATTTACGGTAACAAAAAACAGTACCTTAAAGTCGAATCCGACAAGACCACCATTACTGTCCGAGACAATGCCATGCTCAACAGCGGTAGTAGTTTGGAAGCCATAAAAAAATTGCCCGGTATTATTACTTCACCAACCGGAACTATTACATTAAACAGTCGCGGTGTTACCATTTATATTGATGGCGCTCCGAGTACCTTAAGTGGTAATGATTTGCAAAATTACTTGTCGACTTTACCCGCTAATGCTATCGAGAAAGTAGAAATGATTTACAATCCAGGAGCTTCTTTTGACGCCGATGCCAGTGGATCAATCATCAATATTGTAACCAGTACCAAACGCAAAAAAGGATTAAATGCCAGCTTCAACATCAATTACAATTTCAACCAATACCAAAAACCCAGTCCGCAAATTTTGCTGAACGGAAAAGTAAAAGAATTGAGTTGGCAAACCATGTTTGGGTACAATTATATCGACAGCGAAAGCAAAAACAGAAACGATCAAACCTTCACCTCTTTTTCCCCAAACGAACGATTATACCAGCAGAATTTTGCCCAACTTACCAATAGAAATTTTTATTGGAGAACGGGAACTAACTATAAATTAAGTGAAAAATCTAATTTATTGCTCAATTACAACTTGAATTTGGGTAATGACCGAATTACCGGAGATGCCAGCACTATAGGAAGCGGTATTGATTTCACCAATAACAGTTTGTCTAAGATAAAGAACAGTAACAACGAGTTGAGTTTGCAGTTCAAAACCAAGTTAGACACCATTGGCAGAACCTTGGACATTATTGCCTACAGCAACTTTTTCAATCGAAATCCGAATACGGTTTCCAATGGTCAAAACAATGGAACATCAACCATTTACAATGGTAAAATCGATTTTAATTTGACCAACTATTACTTAAAATACGACTTCGCTATTCCATTTAAAAGTCTTGATTTGTCTTTAAACACCGGTGGAAAATACAACTCAATTAAAGTAAACGACAAAGGCATTTACAATTTGAATTCGCCCGTGAACAGCATTATCGATTTTGATTACACCGAAACCAATTTGGCTTTCTACGTAGAAGCCCGAAAAAAAATCAAAAAGTTGAGTTTAACAGCCGGACTTCGCTTTGAAGATTACAAAGTGGACCGATTGGCCATTCAGGACGGCACGGAAACCGAAGTTGATTTTACCAACTCCAATTTCTTCCCGAATGCCAGCGCTTTGTATGAGTTTAGCGAAAACATGAACTTGTCGGCTTCCTACTCGAAGAAAATTTTCCAAGCTGATTATAATGTGTTAGACCCGAATAATTTTGCCAACTTCGACCAGTACAATACTTCACAAGGCAATCCGTTTTTAGATCCCGCGTTTTTTGACAACTTTGAGTTGAAACTAACAGCTTTCCAATTTGTGAGTTTGGGTGGAAACTATACCATTGCGCGCGACAGGAACAATTTTATTTTAACCGCCGAACCGGGTGAATTGGTAAGCACGCAAACCTTCGAACAGTTTGACAAAGTTAAAACCTTGAGTTTCTTTGCTTCGTTTCCGGTACCACTGGATTACTTTTTTAAAGGCAAAGAAGAATTCCAAAAGCGCATGAACAACATGGACAAGATGAATTACATTTTCTTTAATGTGAATTACATCAAAACCACAACGGAAGGCTATACTTTTTCATTTGAAAACAAACCCATTTGGAACTATTCGGCACAAGCACAATTTATTTTGCCTTGGGACATAAAAAACACCATGACTTATTTCATTTTACCGAAAGGTACTTGGGAAATCTACCAAATCACCAAACCGATTCAGCAATTTGATATTTCCTTCAACAAAGATTTCCTGAACAAAAATCTGAAAGTTGGCTTGCATTGTTTTGATGTTTTCAACAGCAATGAGGTGAATGCTTTGATTTCTTCTCCCAATTTAGAAACTAAGTTTTACCAAAAACAAGACACCCGTACCTTCAGAATATCGTTGACCTATAATTTTGGAGATTTAAGTTTGTCTAAAGAAAACACAGAAATTAATATTGAAAAAAACCGTTCCGGTGGTGGTTTAATGAAATAATGAACTTTTAAAATCATAGAAAAATGAAAAAATACCATTTTAAAAGTGGCTTTATAGCTTTACTATCAGTCTTTGCTACTGTACTGCCTACTCCGGTTTTTGCTCAGAGTCTTTCAGAAAAAATTGAGGCATTAATTCAGCCAGAAATCAAAGATAAAAATGGTCCCGGCGGTGTGTTTATGGTTGCAAAAAAAGGTGAAATCATCTATCAAAATGCTTTTGGAAAAGCCAATCTTGAATTAGAGGTTCCGTTAACAACGGATTATGTTTTCCAAATTGGTTCGATGACCAAACAGTTCACGGCCGTTGCCATCATGATGCTCCAAGAGCAAGGCAAATTAAACACTAATGATTTGTTGTCAAAGTATATTCCTGATTTTCCTGCGGGTGATAAAATCACGATTCATCATTTGTTGACACATACTTCGGGCATCAAAGATTTTACCAAAATGAAATCTATTAAAGACATTGCTCAGAAAGAAATGACGCCCAAAATGATGGTAGACTTTTTTAAAAATGAACCGGTTGACTTTTTGCCCGGAGAGCGATTTGATTACAATAATTCAGGATACGTTGTTTTGGGATACTTATTGGAAATCATTTCCGGGATGAGTTATGAAGATTTTATAGAAACAAACATCTTCCAAAAAATCGGCATGACGCAATCCGGTTATGCGACCGATAGGCAAGTCATCCTAAAAAGAGCTTCCGGCTATCAGAAAAAAGAAACCGGTTATGTCAACAAAACGGTGATTAATTACAGCGTTCCCTTTGCTTCCGGCGCCATCATGTCGACCTTGAAGGACATGCTGAAATGGCAAATGGCCTTAAACAACAACACCTTATTGAACAAAGAAAATACCCAAAAATTATTCGACAATTACCTACTCAACAATGGCGAAGCGATAAACTATGGTTATGGTTGGCACCTCAAAAAAATAAATAACAGTTTGTCCAGAGAACATGGCGGCAGCATTTTCGGTTACAAATCGATGGGCGTTTACTTGCCTAATGAAGCCATTTATGTGTTGGGATTCACCAACTGTGATTGTATTTCGCCAACCTTGCTAACCCAAAAAATTGCCCAATTAGTCTTGGAGAACTCCTCAAAATAATTCAAGGCTTTGTATAAAAAAAGAATCCCGATGTAAATCGGGATATTCTTTTATGACGCTATTTCTAAACGTTTCAATAAGTTTTTCGTCAACGCATCGTGGGTATAATCCAAATCGATGTGGAGTTGTTTTTCCTCCGAGCTTGGTAAGTCGTACATCGCATCGGTTAGGATGGCTTCGCATAACGAACGCAGTCCGCGCGCGCCGAGTTTGTACTCTAACGCTTTTTCTACTATATAATCCAAAGCTTCGTCAGTAATGGTGAATTTCACTTCATCCATGGCGAATAACTTTTCATATTGTTTGATTAGTGCGTTTTTCGGCTCGGTTAGTATGGCGCGTAACGTGGCTTTGTCTAACGGATCCATGTGAGTTAACACCGGCAAACGACCAATGATTTCCGGAATTAATCCAAAATCTTTGATGTCTTTCGGGATGATGTATTGCAACAAATTATCTTTGTCAATACTATCAGTATTTTTTGAAGTGCTGTAGCCAACTGCTTGACGATTCAATCGTTTGGAAATGATTCTTTCCACGCCGTCAAAAGCGCCACCAGCGATAAACAAGATGTCTTTGGTATTGACTTCCACAAATTTTTGGTCAGGGTGTTTTCTTCCACCTTTGGGCGGAACGTTAACCATGGTTCCTTCCAATAATTTTAATAATGCTTGTTGCACGCCTTCACCGGAAACATCACGGGTAATAGAAGGATTGTCGCTCTTGCGGGCTATTTTGTCAATCTCGTCTATAAATACGATGCCTCTTTCCGCTTTGGCCACATCGTAATCAGCCGCTTGCAGCAAACGCGTTAAAATACTTTCTACGTCTTCGCCCACGTAACCCGCTTCGGTTAAAACGGTGGCATCTACAATCGCTAACGGAACATCTAACATACGAGCGATGGTTTTGGCCACCAAAGTTTTTCCGGTTCCGGTTTGGCCGACCATGATGATGTTGGATTTTTCAATCTCTACGTCTTCTTCATGTTGGAGTTGCATTAATCTTTTGTAGTGATTGTACACGGCTACCGACATGACTTTTTTGGTTTGGTCTTGCCCGATTACGTATTGGTCGAGAAACGCACGAATTTCTTTGGGTTTTTTCAACACCAAATCGGCCGATTGTTTTACGGCATTTCCTTTTAATTCCTCCATCACAATGCCATGAGCCTGTTCGATACAACGATCGCAGACATGCGCATTAATACCAGCGATTAATAAATTAGTCTCCGGTTTTTTTCTTCCGCAAAAGGAACATTCTAAAACTTGTTTTGCCATTCTTTTAGTCTAAAGTCTAATGTCATAAAGTCTAAAGTCGTTTGACCTCGGACTTTTGACTTTCGACATATTTATCTTCTTAACACTTCATCAATCATTCCGTACTCTTTGGCTTCATCGGCGATCATCCAATAGTCGCGTTCCGAGTCTTTGTACACTTTATCGAAAGGTTGGCCTGAGTGTTGTGAAATGATTTGGTACAATTCGTCTTTCAGTTTCAACATTTCTTTTAAGTTGATTTCCATATCGGAAGCTACGCCTTGTGCGCCGCCTGACGGTTGGTGAATCATGACTCTTGAGTGTGGTAAAGCCGAACGTTTCCCGGCGGCTCCGGCACACAATAATACGGCGCCCATTGAGGCTGCCATACCGGTACAGATAGTGGCAACATCGGGTTTGATGTACTGCATGGTATCGTAAATTCCGAGACCGGCATACACGCTGCCACCCGGAGAGTTGATGTAAATTTGAATGTCTTTAGAAGCGTCAACACTTTCTAAGAACAACAATTGCGCTTGGATGATGTTGGCCATATAATCGTCGACACCCGTTCCCATAAAGATGATTCTGTCCATCATTAAACGCGAAAACACGTCGAGTTGCGAAATGTTTAATTGGCGTTCTTCGATGATGTAAGGGGTCATGCTTCCTACGATTTTATCGTAATACAGACTGTTTACGCCGTGCTTTTTGGTCGCAAACTTTTTAAATTCTTTTCCGTAATCCATTTTGGTTGTAAGTTGTAAGTTATACGTTGTATATTGAAAACTAATGCTTGAAGTCAAAGGTTGTGCCTTTTTTAAAAGATGACAATGTGTCGCTTAAGGTTGGAACCTAGCCCGGATAGCAGTGGAAATCCTTTTTATTGTTTGACAAAAATCACTCGACAATTTCGGGGTGACAACAATAAAAAGATTGGAACGTATAGCCGGAAAAAGCTTCTTAAAAAAAAAGCGCCAAATTACTTTGACGCTCAAATATAGTAAATAATCTTTTAGTGTTTCAACTCGCCGTACATGGCTTTGATGAACTCGTCGTAGTTTACTTCTTTGGTTTTGGCTTTCACCTTGTCTTTGAACAAGTTAAGCATTTTTTCGTTCATTACTTGTTCTGACAAACGACGCACTTCGTCTTGGTTTGACATTACGCGGGCTACGATACCTTGCACATCTTCGTCGGTTGGGTTCATTTGACCGAACTGAGCCATTTGTTTTTTGATGAGCTCAGTCGTGTAGGCTTTTAAGTCGTCGAAAGTGATTTGCAAACCGTTTTCGGTGATGATTTTGCCTTCGATCAATTGGTAACGCAAACCGTTTTCAGACTTGGTGTATTCCGCTTCAGCTTCTTCCGCAGTTAACGGATTTTCGCCGGCAGACTGGATCCATTTTTTCAAAAACTCGGCCGGTAAATCGAACTTGGTGTTGGCGATTAATGACTCGGTTACATCATTTAAGAATTTTTGATCGGCTTGTTGGGCGAATTGTTTTTCGGCGTCTTCTTTGATTTTGGCTTTTAGCTCGTCAACAGAAGTTACCACTTTAGGTCCGAATAATTTATCAAACAATTCTTGGTCTAAAACAGCCGGTTCGTGTGTGTTTACTTCGTCTATGGTAAACGTTACTTCGATATCTAAACCGTGAACATCATCATGACCTACGGCCAAATAATCCATCAATTTGTGATCATCATCGAATAACCCTTTGGTTTTTAAAGTTACCACATCGCCCACTTTTTTACCGATGAATGCTTTTGCAGTTTTCTTATCGGCAAAAACGTCCAGTGACAATGTTGTTCTGTTATTGATCCCTTTTTCTTCGTTGGCGAAAATCCCTGAAACGTCGTTTCCGGCTTCAACGGTATCTTTAGCGATTAATTTTCCGTATTGTTTTTGGATGCGCGCTACTTGGTCGTTTAACATTTTATCGTCGGCTACGATTTTGTATTGCACCACATTGTTTTTAGCAGTCAAATCCACTTTGAATTCCGGTGCTAAACCCAATTCGAATTCAAATTTATAATCTTCCACATCCCAATTGAAATCTTCAGTTACTTTAGGTAGCGGATTGCCTAGGATATCTAACTTTTCTTCCACCAAATAGTTGTTCAAGTTTTCTTGCAACAATTTGTTTACTTCATCCAACAATACTGCTTTTCCGTATTGCTTTTGGATTAAACTCATTGGCACGGCACCTTTTCTGAATCCCGGGATGGCAGCATTTTTTCGGTAATCTGCTAATACTTTTTCTACTTTTTCTGCGTAATCCGATTTTGATACTTCAACAGTAACTACAGCATTTAACGCGTCTACATTATTTCTTGTGATGTTCATTTTTTGTGTTTTTACATACTAAAATTGGGTGGCAAAAGTATAACATTTATGCCACCCAACCAAGTTTATTTTGTTGATTTTAACGGTCTTATTTTGTATCACCGGTGATTTGATACACCAAGGATTGCGAAAGCGATAAGATGATACTGAAAAGCATGGCTGTCCAGAAAGAGCTGACTTCAAAACCGTCAACAAATTCATCACAAAGGAGAATTATAATAGCATTGATTACCAGTAAAAATAAGCCTAGTGTAAAAAATGTAACCGGCAAGGTAAACAGCACCAATATGGGTTTTACAAAAAAGTTGAGCAATCCCAAAACGATGGCTACGGTTAACGCGGTAGTGAACTCGTCGATGATTACGCCTTTCATTAATTTGGATATGACCAAGGCTAAAATGGCGGTAATTAGTATTCTGAAAAGTAATTTCATGAGTAAAAGGTTTTTTATTTTTTCTTCTTCTTTTTGGATTTTTGGTCCATTTTTGAACTCAACAAGTTTAATGGCGTTAAAGAAACCAATGCTAAAATAGCAAAAAGAAATACTTTGTCTTTGTTTGAAGTTTTCTTTTTAAAGAATGCATCTTCTTCCGGATGATAATATAACTTGACATTGTTGCCGATTTGATTGCATTCTTGACTACTGTAATAGTGAATCCAATAGTCTTTGTTATTATAGGAAACCAAAATACTTTTTTGGTCATTCTTGCCTTTTCTTCTCTTAATCATTACAGAAGTCTCACAAAATTTCTTTTTGACTTTGGCTTACACCAATTGAAGTTTGGCGTTAAAATCGGTTTCGTTTTTATAGCTTACAAAAGAATACACTGTAGCAGTTAGCAACACCAAAATTATGATCAATTGTAAACCACTATAATATTTTCTCATATGATTATTTTAAAAATGCAGCTGTTTCCTCAAAAAACAGTTTGGGATTCTCGGCATGCAACCAATGGCCGACGTTGGGTATGGTAGCTAATTTAAAATTAGGAAAATGTTTTTGAATTTCGGGTACGTCGCTGTCTAAAATATATTTCGAATTGCCGCCACGGATAAACATGGTCGGCTTGTTGAAATGATTGGTCGACGGTAAAGCTTCGCCTATGGTTTCAATTTTGGCATTAAAAACGGGTAAATTAAATCGGAAAGCCAGTTGACCCGGTTCTATCCAATAGAGGTTTTTCATTAAAAATTGGCGTGTGCCAAAATCGGGAATAAACGGATACAAGGTTTCTTCTACCTGATTCCTGTCGGGTTTCTCCGAAAAATCTACCGCATTCAATCCGGCTAAAATATCTTGATGGTGTGGCGCGTAGTATTTCGGACCAATATCGGCTACAATTAATTTTGTTACCAATTCCGGATGTGTTGTGGCCAAAAGCATCGCTACTTTGCCGCCCATGGAATGACCTATTACATTAATATTTTGCAATTGATGGTGTTGGCAATAGTCCAAAACGTCATTAGCCATCAGCTCGTAACTGAATTCGTCTGAGTGAAAGCTTCTTCCGTGGTTTCTTAAATCGAGTAAATGCACTTGAAAACCTTCCGCGGCATAGAGCGAACTGAAGGACTTCCAATTGTCGGACATGCCGAGAAATCCGTGGATGATGATGAGTGGCTGGCCTTCGCCTTCTATTCTTGAATAAAGCATAAAAGTTACACAGAGATTCACAGAGAAACGCAGAGATTGAAGGAGCGCTTTCTAAAATCTGATTAAATTAATTATTTCAATTTTTGCAAATACATATTGACTACATTGTCCAAGCCTAAGTACAAAGCCTCTGAAATTAGGGCGTGACCGATAGAGACTTCTAATAGGCCGGGAATATTTTGCTTGAAGAATTGGATATTGTCTAAACTCAAATCGTGTCCGGCATTGATACCTAACGCTATTTCGTTGGCCAACTCGGCCGCTTTTACATAAGGTTCGATACCGGCTTTGTTGCCTAAAGTGAATTGGTGAGCGAAGGCTTCGGTGTACAATTCTATTCTATCTGTACCGGTTTTTTTGGCGCCTTCAACCATGCTCAAAATCGGGTCGACAAAAATGGAAGTTCGGATGTTGTTTCTTTTGAATTCGGCAATAACATCGGTTAAATAATCTTGAAACTGAATCGTATCCCAACCGGCTGAAGACGTAATGGCGCCGATAGCATCGGGCACTAAAGTCACTTGTTCGGGTTTACATTCCAAGACCAAATCGATGAAATTGTGTTGCGGATTGCCTTCGATATTGAATTCGGTGTACACAATAGGTCTTAAATCTCGGGCATCTTGGTAGCGAATGTGTCTTTCGTCGGGACGCGGATGAATGGTAATCCCTTGGGCACCGAATTGCTGAAGGTCTTTGGCTACTTGCAATAAATTGGGCACATTGCCGCCTCGGGCATTTCTTAAAGTGGCAATTTTATTGATGTTTACGCTAAGTTTTGTCATGTTTGGATTTTTAACCGCCCATTCACAAATTTTTCAGTTTAGAACTAAAACTGTTTGAGAAATCAGCGGCAAATTAATTTTTACACAAAAATACAAAGTTAAGCAAGTACGCATGTCCCAAAATTTGATTATTTTGCAGTCGCTAAAGAAAAGAATACATGAGAGAACTTTCGGAATACATCAACAACGATTTTAAACCTTTTTCGAGTCGAGAAACCGTAGCGGATATTCAGGATTTTTTTGCCGACAGCACTTATTCACACTTTCCTGTTTTAGATGACGGAGTGTATTTGGGTTGTATCTCTGCGGTTGATGCGGAAACATTTGAGGCACAAAAAAGCATAGTCGATTACCGTTATGCTTTGGAAGGATTTTTTGTGAGAACTACGATGATTTGGTTGGATGTTCTGGAAGTTTTTGCCCGAAACAATGCCAATGCGGTTCCGATTTTGGATGAAACCAATAAATATGTCGGTTATTATGAGATTACCGATGTAATTAAATTTTTAAACGAAACACCTTTCTTAAAGGAAACCGGCGGGATAATAGTAGTTGAAAAACCGGCTGCCGATTATTCGATGAGTCAGATTGCCCAAATTGTAGAAAGCAATAACGGCAAACTATTGGGTGTTTTTGTATCGGAAGCCAATGTGGAAAAAGTGCAAGTAACGATTAAAATTACTTTGGGCAGTATGAATGAAATCATCCAATCTTTCAGACGCTATAATTATGACATTATTTCCGAGCACCATGAAGATGATTATTTGAATACGCTCAAAGAACGTTCGGAATACTTGGACAAATATTTAAACCTGTAATTTAAAGTACGAATTTAGAAATACGAGGTACAAAGTAAAATCTAAACCCTATGAAAGTTGCCATCTTCGGACAATATTATCAAAACGATACGCGACCCATTATCAAGGATATTTTTGTTTTTTTCAACAGAAACAACGTAGAAATGGTAATTGAAGAAAAATTTCTGAAGATTTTATACGAGGAGAAAATTGTTGAGAAACAATACAACACTTTTTCTTCACACCATGATTTAGACAAAAGCTTTGACATTTTGATCAGCATTGGTGGTGACGGTACCATTTTAAGAGCCGCTACTTTTGTGCGCGATTCAGGCATTCCGATTTTGGGGGTAAATGCAGGAAGATTAGGGTTTTTGGCTAAAGTTCAAAAAGAAAATATCGAGTCGTTTTTGCAAATAGTTTTAGAAAAGAAATACACCATCACCGAGCGTTCATTACTTACTATGGAATGCACGCCTTCGCTTTCGCAAATTGACATCAACTTTGCCATGAATGAAGTTTCGGTAAGCCGAAAAGACACAACCTCGATGATCACCATTGAAACTTTTCTAAATGGTGAATATTTAAACTCTTATTGGGCAGATGGTTTAATCATTGCTACTCCAACCGGATCAACCGGATATTCTTTAAGCTGCGGCGGCCCTATTTTAACCCCGGATGTAAAAGCCTTAGTGATTACCCCTATTGCGCCGCACAATTTAAATGCCCGACCTTTGGTAATCCCCGATGATACAGAAATTACTTTAAAAGTTTCGGGTAGAGAAGAACAATACTTGGTTTCTTTGGACTCTAGGATAACTTCTGTCAATAACAATGCTGTGCTGAAAATTAAAAAAACACCTTTTCACATTAACATGGTTGAAATCCCTGAAGAAACTTTTTTCAAAACCCTACGCAACAAATTACTTTGGGGCGAAGACAAGAGAAATTAGAAAAAAAATACCACTACATCATACTACAATTCTAAAAAAATCGTTTTAGAAAAGAACCTTGCTAACCTTAGTAGTTATCAGCACTTTAATTTATTTGGCAGAAATCCGAAATTCATGCTATATAAGTACTGAGAATTGTTATATTTGCACGCTATTTTCAATTGAATGAAAAAGATTTTAGTATTATTTTTCGGC
>NZ_JBILQL010000077.1:0-11821 GCF_044373165.1 Flavobacterium sp. | reverse complement strand
ATTCCCAAGACGAACCCGAATTGTTGGCGCAGTTGAATAGAGAAACCCATTTGAAAATCCTGCAACCACGGATGTTGAGCGGGCATTTTCAGGGACGCGTTTTGAGTATGTTGTCGAAAATCATCCACCCGTTGAACATTTTGGAAATCGGAACTTATACGGGTTATGCCACTTTGTGTTTGGCCGAAGGTTTGGCGGAAAACGGTACAATTGATACCATAGACGTTAATGAAGAATTGGTTGACTTTCAACGAAAATATTTCGACCGCAGCGAATGGAGTAGTCAAATTTTCCAACATTTAGGTCCGGCATTGGACATTATCCCGACACTTGGGAAAAAATACGATTTGGTTTTTATTGATGCTGACAAGGACAATTACATCAACTACTTCCATGCTATAGTTCCGATAATGAATCAAGGCGGTATTATATTATCAGATAACGTTTTATGGAGCGGCAAAGTAGTGGAAGAAGTGAAAGCCAATGACAAAACTACCAAACTCCTTATGGAATACAATCAGTTGCTGAAAAACGACCCGAGAGTAGCCACCGTTTTGTTGCCTATACGCGACGGATTAACCGTGTCGAGAGTAAAGTAATAAGTTTGAAGTACGAATTACGAAGTACGAAGGATGTATTTTGCATACAACTTATAAGCCAAATAACCGCTGATAGCACCAAAGGCGTAACCGGTTAAAATATCCGTTGGAAAATGCAAGCCTAGGTAAATGCGACTGTAAGCAAAAATCAACGGGAATAAAAACAATAAGTAAGCGTGTTTGTAGTAGCGTTTCAAAATCATAAAAGTCAGCACTGTCGAAGCCATTGAATTGGTAGCATGACCGGAAAAAAAGCTAAAAGAACTACTTTTCTTAACCCTTCTGATAATATCCCCGATTTCCAAATCATTACAAGGACGCAAACGTTCAAAACCGTATTTAAAAAGATTCACCGTTTGGTCGCATATCAATACCATAACCGCTATAAAAAGCACATAATAGCCAAAGTTTTTCCAACCGATTTTCTTTTGTAATAAATAGAAGACCAACAAAAATATCGGTGCCCAATACTGCTGTTTGGTAATTATCAACCACAATCCGTCCCATTGTTCCGAGCCTAAACCGTTGAGATATACGAGCGCTTGCTTGTCGAGTTGGACAATTTTTTCGAGCATTACATTTGGCGTTTGATTGGTCCCGACATTGATTCTAAATCTTCGGCAGCTTGTTTAATCTCGGGCAAAATGCCTTGATCCACACTACTTTTCACTTTATCAACCTCTTCTGTAAAAGTCCCGGTGATGCTTTTTACAGAATCGTTCAATTCTTTTACCTCGGCACTCTTTTGGATTTCGGTTTTGATTTCGTTAGTGGCATTTTTGAGTTGAGCCATAATTTTACCCAAAGTTCTGGCTATTTCGGGCACTTTATCAGAGCCGAACAGCATCAACGCGATGAAGATGATAAAAATTAATTCGCCAAAACCAAATCCAAGCATATCTTAAAACTTCTTATAATGAGCTTGCAAAGTTACAAACTTAACTTAATCAAATTTCGATTTCTCTGCTGTTTTTGGCCAAGTATTATTTGACGTATCGATATCAGCCGTTTCTTCTTTAGGGTCGACTGTAATTTTGGCAATTGCCTTTTGAGTGGCAAAAGTTCGGCTGACTTCCTTATCGTTCTTGCGCCAAATTTGTGCCGGGAAGTAGTGGTTTTCTTTAGTCCCGTCATCAAAAGTAATTTCGACGATAATCGGCATTACCAATCCGCCCGGTTTATCAAAAGTCACTTGATAGAAATACTTAGGTTGGTTGAGCTTGGCCCTTTCTTCAGCGGTGAAATTCTTACTCACGTAATCCTCCAAAGCTTGAAAATCAGAAACCTTAAATGGCTTATTCAGCTCCGTTTTATAATCGGTACTGCCTTCTGCAATCATATACACCATTGGTCCCGTTCTGGAATCACGACGGCGTCTGGTTTTCATAAAATCGCTAACTTCTTTGGAAGGTTCATTACTCACAAAGTATTTTTTTACTTCTTTGATTCCGATATCATTACAATCGGTAGTATAAAACCAACCTCTCCAAAACCAGTCTAAATCAACTGCCGATGCGTCTTCCATTGTTCTGAAAAAATCTTCAGGTGTTGGATGTTTGAATTTCCAACGATTGGCGTAGGTTTTAAAAGCATAATCAAACAATTCCGGTCCCATGATAGTTTCGCGAAGAATATTTAATGCTGTAGCCGGTTTGCCATAAGCATTATTGCCAAACTGACGGATACTCTCCGAATTGGTCATAATAGGTTCCAAACCGGTTTGATCACCGCTCATGTAGGGTATGATATTTTTGGCCGGACCACGACGTGTTGGGAAATTAGGATCAAAGGTTTTCTCGGCTAAATATTCCATAAACGAGTTTAGACCTTCATCCATCCAAGTCCATTGACGCTCATCGGAATTGACTATCATCGGGAAATAGTTGTGCCCAACTTCATGACAAATTACGCCCAACATACCGTATTTGGTTTGATCGGAATATTTTCCGGTTTCATCGGGACGACCAAAATTCCAACAAATCATTGGGTATTCCATCCCTTGGTCACGGGCATTAACAGAAACTGCTTTAGGGTAAGGATAATCAAATGTGTAATAAGAGTAGCTTTTTAAAGTGTGAGCAACCATTCGGGTTGAGTATTCTTCCCATAACGGATTTCCTTCTTTCGGATACAAAGAAATGGCCATCGAAATAGTGCTTCCGGTTTTTACGGCCATGGCATCATAAATGAATTTTCTGGAAGTAGAGATTCCGAAATCGCGTACATTCTCAGCTTTGAATTTCCAGGTTTTTTTCTTGTCCGAAAAACCTTTTTCTGCTGCTTCGGCTTCGGCTTGGGTTACCACAATTACCGGTTTGTCAAATGACTTCTCAGCTTGCGCATATCGCTTTAATTGTTCCGGAGTGAAAACTTCGTTTCGGTTCATTAAAGTTCCGGTGGCTTCCATTATGTGGTCGGCCGGAACCGTAATGTTTACTTCATAGTTTCCAAAGGTCAGCGCAAATTCGCCCGAACCCCAAAACTGCATGTTTTGCCAGCCTTCTACATCATTGTATACAGCCATTCTCGGGTAGAATTGGGCTAAAACGTATAAGTTATTGCCGTCTTTTTCAAAATGCTCATAACCGGAACGACCGCCGTCAATGATATAGTTGTTGATATTGTACCACCATTTAATGGAAAAGGTAATTTTTTCTTTGTGCTGCAATAGTTTTGGCAACTCGATACGCATCATAGTTTGGTTGATGGTATACTTCATAGGATTGCCTTGAGCATCTTTTACATACTCTATACGAAAACCGCCATCGAAGTCTTCTTCTAAATATTTTCTGGAGAAACCTTGTACTGAAACAGCAGGATCGGTTTTGCTGTTTTCCACCAAAGGAGAGTTGGAGTTTCTGGCTTTTTCATTTTGATCCAATTGCACCCATAAATAATCCAATGCCTCTTTAGCATTGTTGGTATAAGTGATGGTTTCAGAACCATATAATTTTTGGTTTTTATCGTCTAATTCAACGTCAATCTTGTAGTCAGCTTGTTGCTGATAATACTCCGGTCCCGGTGCTCCCGAGGCTGTTCTGTACATATTAGGCGTAGCTAACAAATCGTACATTTGCTTGAATTTGTCGGGATTACGTTCCTCTACTTTATTAGTTTTAGGCGTTTCTTGGGCTTGGGCAAAACCTACAGCCATTACAAATAATAAGGCTACAAACTGAAAAATGCTTTTCATAGAATTTACTTTAAAGGGCTAAAAATAAGATAAAATTGGGATTAGCCACAGTAAAGAAAACTATTTTAACATTCCTTTAGTGGTTGACGAAGTCAATAAAAGGTTTTGTTTTTTGCCGTTGTTGTTGAATTGAATGATGTTTTGCTGTTCATCATGAACTTCAGTAAGTATACTGTTTTCTACTTCAATCTTTGAAATTTTAGTTACTTCTTTGATGGTTAAATAGCAAATCACTACGTTATTTTCTATTTCATGACTGTGATAGTTCATGTTTTTTTGCTGGTCGTTGAGATAAATTTTGAAATGACTTGCTAAGTACTTTCTCATCAAAGTAACATCTTCGGGCGTTTCGTTTTGAGCTCCGATATTGGTTTGTTTTTTAAAAGATTTGGTCAAAGCATCATTCAAATCATCCGCAAAAATTCGGGTGGTGATTTCGAGCCGTTTTTTTTGGGGAACAAAATCTACTTGATAAATTCCAACATAAAAACGATGGACAGTCAATGAGGTCAATCCGATGAAAATAAAAATTAATACAGGTATTTTGATGCTGTTTTTCATGGATGATTACTGATTACTGTTTTTTAACAACGTTAAATATTGAGAAGCCAATTCACTCAACCGGAACTTGGCCATGCCTTTATTTTTTTTGTTCATGTATTCGCCCAACTTAGCATCATCTGCAATGTAATACAGAAAACCTTTAACGTACTCTTCCGGAATTTTGAGGCGATTGGTAAAATACTCTGGCTTGAATTGATTCTCTACTTTAATCATCAATCGTTCTTGACGTTCCACCTCCAATTCCTTCTTGAGCATGGCAGTTCTTCCGGAAATAGCGTTTAAAATCGGATCTAAGCCTATAGAACCTCCAGCCATCATGCCGACTGATGCAGTAGCATCTATATCGGTTGCTGTTTTTAGTCGGCGCTCTGCCGGTGTGTATTTTTTAGCCGGTTTGTCTAAAATCCTAAGCGAAACAGCATTAATATTACTGTGATCCTGAATTTCCACTTCTTCCAGCGCTATTACTTTTGGCAATAATTGGGTAACTAACAGCGTTTTCTTTACATCAATTTCACTCACAACCAGTTTTTTTGTTGCAATTTGCAAACTCTGAAACTGTAAGGTATCGCCAACCTTTACAAACATTGAATAGTTTCCATTTTCATCTGTCGCAGTAGCCGATTCAGAACGCAGGTTATAAACGTTGACTTCTTTTAATTCCTTTACGGTAGAAATAACTTTGCCTTTTAAAAACACCAACTCATTGGACTGTGCAAATCCAAGTGCTGCGTTCAGAAAAATAATCAGAGAAAAAAGTTGTTTCATCAGTTAGTCCTTCACTATTTTTTTTCAAAAGTAAGCATACTATTTTTCATTTTCTTGTTGCAGACTGATATATTTTGTAGCCAATTCAGTCAAGACAAACGCAGCCATGACTTTGTTTTTGGCCGCCATTGCTGCTACAAATTTAGGTTCATCAACTATATAATACCAAAAACCTTTTACATATTCTGAAGGGATTTTAAGTTTATTTACACAATAGCTCACTCCAAATTGATTTTCTATTCTTTGTAACAAAGTTTCTTTTCGTTCCACTTCCAATTCTTTCTTTAACATGGCCGTTCTGCCCGACATCCAATTGAGTAAAGGATCTATGCCAACTGAAGCGCCGCTGCTACCATCAGTATTTCCTGCAATTCCATCACCCGAAGCTGTCCTAAGCTTTCTTTCGGCAGGTGTGTAGCGCTTGGTGTTGGGCGAAATAATCCCTAAATCTACTGCATTGATGTGCTTGTATTGCATCACTATAACTTCATCCAAACGATTAATCATAGGTGCCAACTTTACAGTAAATAACTCTTTATTTAAGTCGGCTTCGCCAATCACTATTTTTATCCCTTTTATTTGCAAGGCTGAAAACATTAAGGTATCGCCAATAGCGGCTTTAATAGTAAAAAAACCACCGTTTTCTGTGGCTGTTGATTGATCTGTTTTCAGATTAACAACATAAATACCGTCTAAATCAACTAACTCGGAAATAACTTTTCCGTTAAGTATCTTTTGGGAATTCATTTGAGCCATCACGCCATTTCCAGCCAATAAACTAAAAAATATGATTAAATGAATTTTCATCTTACAATCTTAAAAGGGTAAAAATATTGGGTGGCCTTCCTAAATAAATGCCAACAACCTGGTAATTTTATGTTAAATAAAAGCGGCAAATACATTACTTTTGGGGAAGAATCAGCTAAAAAATGAAGAAACTAATTATTGCCAGCACCTCTACAGTTCATGGGGGAAATTATTTGGATTATTTGTTGCCAACTTTAGAGCAACATTTTAAAAATTGCAAAGAGATACTTTTCATTCCATATGCTCGCCCGGGCGGAATATCACATGATGAGTACACTGCTAAAGTTAGTGAAGCTTTTACATCGATTAATAAATCAGTGATAGGATTACATAAATTTGAAAATCCAGCCGATGCCGTTCAAAAAGCTCAAGGTATTTTTACCGGTGGCGGTAATACCTTTTTGTTGGTTAGTCAATTGTATGAAAACAAAGTTATGTCGGTTTTAAAAGAGGTATTAAATAACGGTACACCTTATTTAGGCACCAGCGCCGGCAGCAACATTACAGGAATCAACATGCAAACCACAAATGATATGCCTATTGTATATCCGCCAAGTTTTGAAACCTTAGGGATTATTCCGTTTAATTTGAACCCGCATTACTTGGATCCTGACACCAATAGCAAACACATGGGGGAAACTCGCGAAACCAGAATCAAGGAATTCCACGCTTTTAATGCCATTCCGGTTTTAGGTTTGCGCGAAGGGAGTTGGTTGGAAGTAAACAATGAAAAAATAGTATTGAAAGGACCGCTGACAGCCCGCTTATTTCTGCCTAACAGAAATGCCGAAGAATTGGCACCTGACACTGATTTGACTTTTTTAGGAACTTTGAAAATTTAATCGGTACTTGAATTTGCAAATTTGCGTTTAAGATAAAACAAGGATTGGAGGTAATAAAATAAAAAAACCTCTAACAAAAATTAGAGGTTTAAATTTCAGAGCGGAAGACGAGGCTCGAACTCGCGACAACCAGCTTGGAAGGCTGGAGCTCTACCAACTGAGCTACTTCCGCATTAATGTGGGTGCAAATATATAGAATAAGTTTGCTTTGATGCAAATTTTTTTTCAAAAAAATTACAGCTAAACAACAGACGATTCATAACCCAAACAAAACCATTACGTTATAAAAATTGTTATGATAACCATTCGAAATATTACTGCAAATGAAACTTATCCCGTGCGTCATTCGGTACTCCGAAAGGGCCAACCTTTTACCTCTTGCTGTTTTGAGGGTGATGAATTAAACACCACTAAGCATTATGGATTATTTGAAAATGATGCATTACAAGGGATTATTTCACTATATGAAAATGCAAATAGGCAATTTGAAGCAACCAATCAAATACAAATCAGGGGAATGGCTGTCTTGGAGCACAACCAAGGTAAAGGTTTTGGCAAAGAATTGGTTCAGTATTGTGAAAATTTGTTGACAGAATCCGATTGCCAACTGATTTGGTTCAATGCCCGTGAAAACGCAATAGGCTTTTACCAAAAATTAGGATACAACATACATGGGGATGCTTTCGATATTGAGGGAATTGGCAAACATTATGTGATGTTGAAAAAACTACGAATTTAGTTTGGCAACAATCTCTTCTTTAGCGGTTGGATGATAGATAAACAAACAGGATTTGTCTTTAATTACATTGATAATTTTGGCATTCATTTCAACCGGAACCGCCGGACAACCTTGGCTTCTGCCCAGACGTTTGTTTTGTTTGATAAATGATTCTGAAACATAATCGGCACCATGAATAACCACAGCTCTGTCTCGTGCTTTGTCGTTCAATCCTTTTTGTAAACCATCTAATTTGAGGGACAAACCATGTTTACCATTATAGATTTCAGCAGTGGCATAAAAACCTAAACTACTCTGAAAAGATTCGGCTTTGTTAGAAAAAACCTTAGCAACATCCTCGCCTGTATTTCTGCCATGTGCTACAAGAGTTTGGAACAAAATAATATTTTTATCCAAATCGATTACCCAAAGTCTTTTAGCAGTTGAAGACAAACTAAAATCAACCAAAGTCAAAATATTTTTCTTGATTACGCCTTTGTCTTTCAAAAGCTGAAATCCTTCCAAAGCTATTGAAAAACTTTCAAGACTTGGCAAAGCGAAAGTATTAGCGTCGAGTTGGTTGTATACGGCAACCATTTTAGATTCGGCAGCCACTGTAATCTTAGCAACCGATACCGGCGGGTTTGTTTTATCAGGAAAACTGTCGAATGACATCAACAGTAATAAAAACACTAAGGAAAAAGACTTATAATTCATTGAAGTTTATAGGTTTAGCATGAGACATGGGTTGGGCAAATATAAAGCATAATTTAACTAAAGCAAATTTTTCAACATCAATTAAGTGAATTTTAATCTTTTATACCCTTAAAAGTCGGCCGTTTTAATTTTGGCCCGGAATTGGAAATATCAATTAAATAGTTATTTTTGTTTGTCAAACAACAACTTCAATGCCAAAAACCTCTTACTTTTTTTTCTACTTGACCCTACTTTTTTCAAGTTTGGTTGTTGGTCAGAAGAAGACTCTTTCTACCAAAAGCACCACAGAAAAAATTGTAATAGACGGTAAGTTTACCGAAGCCTCATGGGCTGATGCTGATGTAGCCACTGACTTTCTCATGATTGAACCGGACAATGGAAAACCCATTGCTGAAGGCAAAAAAACAGAGGTTAAAATCATCTATGACAACAGTGCCATTTATATTGCTGCCACTTTATATGATGATGAGCCCAATAAAATTTTGAGAGAGTTTACCTTAAGAGATGACTTTGCTGTAGCCGATCATTTTGGAGTATTACTCAACGGATATAATGATGGTCAACAAGAATTTCGCTTTTTTGTTAGTGCCGCCGGTGTACAACAAGACGGCGTATATACCGAAGCCTATGGTGAAGATTTTTCTTGGGATGCCATTTGGGACAGTCAAGTAGCAATTACCAACTTCGGTTGGACCGTAGAAATGAGAATTCCCTATGCTGCCCTTCGTTTTCCTCCTGAAAAACAACAAACTTGGGGTTTGAATTTTTACAGAGAAATTCGTCGTGATCGCCAACAATACTCTTGGTCACTTTTAGATAGAAAAATCGAAAACGAAAGCATACAAGCCGGGATTTTAGAAGGTATAGAAAATATTGAAACACCTACGCGGTTGTTTTTAATTCCCTATGCATCACACTATTTTTATTCGAATACTTCTCAAAAAACTTACGGAGAATTTCGTGGCGGAATGGATATTAAATACGGCATCAACGACGCCTTTACTTTAGATGCCATATTGATTCCCGATTTTGGACAAACTAAATTTGATAATGTTGAATTAAACCTCACAGCCTTTGAACAACAATTTGCCGAAAACCGACCATTTTTTACCGAAGGTACCGATATGTTTAACAAAGGTGATTTGTTGTATACTCGCAGAATTGGAGAAACTCCGGATAACTTAAGCGTAGCCGAAAACGAAACCGTTTTAGAACAACCCAGTACTATCAAACTAATCAATGCTTTTAAAGTTTCAGGGCGAACAAAAAGCGGATTGGGAATTGGTGTTTTGAATGCTGTTTCAGAAAAAACGAGTGTTCACATAAGAAACAACGACACCAATACTACTCGACTAGAAACACTATCGCCATTAACCAATTATAATGTATTGGTACTTGACCAACGTTTTCGCAAAAACTCTTCTATTTCACTCGTTAATACTAATGTAACACGCAATGGTGAATTTAGAGATGCCAATGTTACTGCTTTGGTTTGGGATTTGAACACCAAGAAAAACACCTATAATGTTTCGGGGAATTTCAAGTACAGTTACATTAACAATCATTTTGATCTTGAAGATAAAAAAGGCACCAGTGCTTATTTTAATTTAGGGGAAACCAGTGGTAAATACCGCTACAGTGTTGGTGGTGTTTACGCTTCCGATGATTTTGACAATAACGACTTAGGCATCAATTTCCAGACACATTATCATGGGTTTTACCTTAACTCAAGTTATCGCATTTTGAACCCTAATAAGATTTTCAATACCTTCTTTACCAACTTAAACAATTATGTGGAATTTGACAATCGAACCGGCCGCATCCAATCAGGTTATTCGAGGTTGAATTTTAATACCACCGATAAAAAGAACGACTATTATGGCTTTGGCGCCACTATCAGTCCGCTAAAAGTTTATGATTTTTACGAACCCCGTTCTTTCAACGAAGAAAAGTTCGTAATGATACCGGAAAGCTACAATGCTTATTTCTATTTTTCCAGCAACTACAACCGAAAGTGGGCGTTAGACATTAACCCGTTTGCCACAAAATTCAACGAAAAAGGCCGTGTCAATTATGGCTTTGTTGTTAGTCCGAGATACCGTTTTAGCGACCGATTGGCCTTGATTTACAATTTCACATTTAACAGACAAAACAACAATATCGGTTGGATTGCTTTTGATGAAAACGACAATACGATTTTTGCCAGAAGAAACAGAATTACATACACCAATACTATACAAGGGAAGTATTCTATAAACAGCACCATGAACTTCAACCTGAATGTTCGCCATTATTGGTCGTTTGTAACCAACCATGACATCCTGACTTTGCAAGATGATGGTGGGTTTTCGGAAAATACTACTTATTTAGAAAACAAAAATTCAAACCTCAACTTGTGGAATTTGGATTTAACCTATTCTTGGTGGTTTGCTCCGGGAAGTCAGTTGTCTATTCTATACCGCAACAATTCCGGTTTGTTCAGCAGAGAATTCGACCGACAGTTTGAATCTAACCTGCGAGATGCCGTAAACAATGAGAATTTAAACCACGTGTTTTCTATTAGTATTCGTTATTTTATCGATTACAATTCGGTTAAAAATTCCCGATTTTACAATTCGTTTAGCAAACCTAAAACGAGAGAACGCTTCTAAAAAATCAAATTTATCCCCTATCTTTGCGGGATAAAATGCAACTCATGAACAAGAAAGTAATCCTGATGATTTTAGACGGATGGGGCAAATCTCCCGACCCGAAAGTTTCCGCTATAGACAACGCCAATGTTCCGTTTATTAAAGGTTTATACAAGCAATATCCGAATGCCCAACTCAGAACCGACGGCTTAAATGTAGGTTTACCCGAAGGACAAATGGGAAATTCCGAAGTAGGCCACATGAACCTTGGCGCCGGAAGAATCGTGTATCAGGATTTGGCCAAAATTAACTTGGCGGTAGCAAACAAAACCATGGCACAGGAAAAACCCTTGGTAGCTGCTTTTGAATACGCTAAAACCAATAATAAAACCGTTCACTTTTTGGGGTTGGTTTCCGACGGTGGTGTGCATTCTCACACTTCTCATTTGCGCGGTTTGATTGAGGCTTCACAAGAATTTGGTTTATCAAACGTATTTGTGCATGCCTTTACTGACGGTAGAGATGTTGACCCAAAATCGGGTAAAAGTTATATTGAAGACTTGGAAAAATACATTGAAAATACTTCGGTCAAAATAGCTTCAGTTGTTGGGCGTTATTACGCCATGGATCGTGACAAAAGATGGGAACGCGTCAAATTGGCTTACGATTTAGTGGTGAACGGCATTGGAAAACACACAACCAATTTAGTCCAAAGCATAGCCGATAGTTATGCCGAAAACGTTACGGATGAATTTATCTTGCCATTGGTAAAAACTGATAGCAACAACCAACCTTTGGCAACAATACAAAACGATGACGTAGTGATTTTCTTCAATTTTAGAACCGACAGAGGTCGCGAACTAACCGAAGCTTTATCGCAAAAAGACTTCCACGAGCACAACATGCACAAGTTGAATTTGTATTACGTAACGATGACCAACTATGATGAAACTTATGAAAACGTACATGTGATTTATGACAAA
>NZ_JBILQL010000076.1:0-11849 GCF_044373165.1 Flavobacterium sp. | reverse complement strand
GACTTCCCTATTTGCGTGGTACCGATGTTGTACCAAGATATGGAAATGCACGATGTGCCTTTTTGGAGCTATTTTTGCCAAATTTCAGATTCCACTACAAGTTACGGTTCCTATTCCGGAGCAGTCCCTAATGAGAAAATCACTTGGGGAAAACTTGACATTCATACTCCCAAATTTATTATCGAATCGGATGCAACTATTGTTGCGCCCTTAATTTTTGCTTACTTACTGGATTTATAAAAGATTTTTTTATGAGAAGAATTATTGTAGACTATGCTAAACTCACCGGAGACATCCTAAACTTATTAGTAGAAAAGTTTCCGGAAGGATATGACGACAGCGACATCATCCGTTTCAGAAATGCTCAAAACGAATTGGTTGAAGCTGTAGAAGTACGTACCGAAGACACTATTTATTTGGTAAAAGTGAGTACTAAATTAGCCAGTCGTATGGAAAAATTTGATGAAGAAGAAGATATCGATGCCGTAGTTGAACCTATCGAACCTATCAAAGGTTTAGATTTGGATGACGATGATATGCCTTCTGATGATGACGAAGTAGAAATCGATCCTTTAAAAGACAAAGGTGGCTCTGACGACGACGACGATGATGATATAGACGAAGAAGATTTCGCTGATTCAGATAACTTTGAAGACGAAGAATAATGATAAAGTACGAAGTTTGAAGTACGAAGTACAAAATAAACTCCCAATTTCTTATTGAAATTGGGAGTTTTTTTATCTGGACACTTCGTACTTACAAATATCTTTCCTCAAACACCTTTTGATGGTGGTTTTGATGCCCGATAATGGTAAACCCTAACGCTCGAACCGACATGGGTTTGTTAGAGGCAATCCCTTTGCGCAACAGGGCTTCCTCATTGAAAGTCTTGAATAAAGTAAGTGTCGCTTGTCGCACTACCAACAATTCTGTCAACAAATCTTGAATACTGCGACTGTTAGCATTTGCTTCTTCAACATAATCATTCTCCTCAAAACCGGGCAATTCGGTTTTATCGTTACGGGCAAAACGCAAAGCTCGGTAAGCAAAAATGCGCTCGGCATCTATTAAATGTTGTAGTATGTCTTTAATGGTCCATTTCCCTTCGGCATAACGATAGTCAAATTTATCCATTGGTATTTCCCTAACAAACTTTACCAAACGATGCACTGAAATTTCCAATTCTTCTGTTAAAGTGAATTCTTCAGTAACGGTATTGATATAAGTACCGTAAAATGCCGCATATTCATCGGCTTGCAATTGTGATTTCTTCATATACTTTTAAGCTGAATTCCGACTCGCATTGGTATTCCCAAACAAAGAGCGAGTCACTAATTTTTCATAAATACTGATTAAGTTTTCGTCAATTATCGGTTGCTTTTTCAAATGATTGATTTGCGTTGAAGCATATTGCTGAATAGTCAGTAACGGCAATACAATTTGCTCTCTCATAGCGATTGACGCTTTTCCATCGGGATAGTTTTGCATCAATTCGGTATGACCGGCAATTTTAAGTAACAAACGCTTGGTGTCCTGAAACTCATCGTAGATTATTTGCCAAAACTCTCCAAACTCAGGGTCATCTTTCATATAAGCCGTGAGTGGAAAATAGCTTTTGGCCAGCGACATCATGCTGTTTTCCAACAATGTCCTAAAGAAAAGCGAGTTGTGATAGAGTTGCTGCACTTCTTCCCATCGGTTATTGGTTTCAAAATGTTTTAAAGCAGTACCAACCCCAAAAAATCCGGGAACATTTTGCTTTAACTGACTCCAAGAACTCACAAATGGTATGGCGCGCAAATCGGCAAAATTTAATTTTCCATCTGTATTGCGTTTGGAAGGTCGACTACCGATATTGGTTTTCGAATAATACTTCAGCGTACTCATTTCTTCTAAGTACGGAATAAACTTCGGATGATTTTTGAAATCAATGTACTTTTCATACCCTATTTGAGATAAAGTATCAATAATGGCATTATGTGCTTCAGATAAATTGTTTTCGTCTGCATTAAAAATCTGATTGGCCACACCGGCACTCAATAGGTTTTCCAAGTTATGACGACAAGAATCCAACGTCCCGAAATTAGAACTGATGGTTTGTCCTTGAACCGTTAGCTGAATTTCTTGGTTTTCGATAGTCGAACCCAGTGAGGCATAAAACTTATGCGTTTTGCCACCACCACGAGCCGGCGGTCCGCCTCGCCCATCGAAAAAGATTACTTTAATTCCGTAGTCGCGGGAGATTTTGGTAATCATTTCTTTGGCTTTAAAAATACTCCAATTGGCCATCAAATAACCACCGTCTTTAGTCCCGTCGGAAAAACCAAGCATGACCGTTTGTTTGTCTTTTCGTTCTTTTAAATGTTGGCGATAGCCTCTGTTTTGATACAATTGTTCCATGATCTCATGTGCCTTTTGTAAATCGTCTACCGATTCAAACAATGGCACTATATCGACCGTTGGATTTTCCCAATTCATCAATCGGAACATCGCAAAGGTTTCAATAACATTTAAGGCGCTTTCATTATTGCTGATAATGTATCGATTACAACCTTTTTCGCCATTATCCAATTGTATTTCGCGCATCAACTTGATAGTTTCCAGAGTCGAACGAGTAACTTCGTCTTCAAAAAAATGATGGGTTAAGTCGGGTTTTAAATTGGATATGACTTCCATTTTTGCAGTCTCAGACAACATATCAAAATCCTCAGGAAAATAAATCGATTTGTCTCTTTTTATTAAGTCGACTATATCGGCAAAGACTTTGTTGTGTATCTTGCTGTTTTGTCGGATATCTAATGACGCAAAATGGAATCCGAATTGGGTTATCTTTTGCAACAGCAAATTAATTTCATCCAAATACAACGATTGATGCTTCTCGATGATGATGTTTTTGACGATTGCTAACTCGTTTTTCAATTCTTCTAAGGAAATAAATATATCGCCTTGAGAGTAAAAAACAGATCTATACAGTTTGTATTCTAAACCGGCAATGATGGTGTCGACTTCGTTAAAGGTCAATTTTCGTTTCAAACTGCGAATGTCGAAATAATAACATTTAAGGATAGCGGTGCGCAATCTTTTGGCTACTTTCTCTGTAATTTCAGGTGTTACAAACGGATTGCCGTCGCGGTCACCACCCGGCCAAAAGCCTAAATTTACTATAGGATTTTCAATCAGATTGCCTTCAAAAATATTCTTTTGCAGGTATTGCATCATCTCGCCTATGGTTTGGTAAAATACATTTTCCAAAAACCAAATGAGGCTTACAGCTTCGTCAAAAGGAGTAGGTTTTTCTTTTTTAATAAAAGGCGTTTTGCCTAATTGGGCCAACAGTTGTTTGATTTTAATCAAATCGTTTACCCGAACAGCTTCGGTTAAATCGGTTATAATGCCCAATACCGAACCCGGATAAAACTGAGTCGGATGAGCGGTTAATACAGTTCGCACATTGAAACTTTCTAAGAATGAAATAAGTTCCTTTCGCTTGTCTTTGGCCTCGGTTTTTTCTTTGATATCACGCAATGAGCCACGACCTTCCAAATTATTAATTATTGGAAAAGCAGCGTCTTCAATAGCATGAAATAAAACTATTTGGCGTTCCACATACTGAATAAAACGAAACATCAAATCGATTTTCTCAGATTCGTTAGCCTTGTCAAGATACTTTTCGGAAAAAAAATCCACTATTTGTTTGGGTGACCATTGGTTTTTAAACCCATTATCACAAACCTCTGAAAACAAAGGCAATAAAACACCGGTATTGTCAATGGCATCAAAAGGTAAGGTGATAAACACACTATTATAAATATGGTATTTTGACAATACGTTTTGATTGAAACGCTCAATTTTCGGTAAAGTATACATAGCGTTGGAATTTTGGCTTAAATTAATAAAAAAACCCCAAGCTTTCACTTGAGGTTTAAATATATTTTGAGAAAATACTAGTCCAATTCTTGGAAGATAGTGTGCATCAAACGTTTTTTGTCGTTGATACTTTCTTCTAATGAAATCATGGTCTCAGTTCTGTAAACGCCTTCGATATCGTCAATCATGAAGATAACATCTTTGGCGTGTTTGGTATCTTTAGCTCTGATTTTACAAAAGATATTAAACTTACCGGTAGTAACGTGAGCCACAGTTACATAAGGGATTTCGTTGATTCTTTCTAAAACAAATTTGGTTTGAGAAGTATTATTTAAAAACACTCCAACATAAGCAATGAATGAATAGCCTAATTTTTCATAGTCTAATGACAATGACGAACCCATAATGATTCCTGAATCTTCCATTTTTTTAACTCTTACGTGAACCGTACCAGCAGAAATCAATAACTTCTTAGCAATATCGGTAAAAGGAATTCTGGTGTTGTCAATCAACATGTCCAAGATTTGGTGGTCTACTTCATCTAAACGAAACTTACTCATAAAACTTATCTATTGGTTTATTAAAATAATGGCACAAAAAAAATACATTTTTTCTAATAAAAAAAGTCAATTGCTAATTATTTATCAAACCATTAACAATTTTAATATTTTTTCCTAAATAAAAATCAGCTTTTTGCTCAATATTCGGAAAACTCTTTGTTTCATCCAGATACGATTCTCCTTGAGCGTCTATGGTGAAATGACCAAAATGATTTTCCAAATCGTCAATCTGAACAATTTGAGCTTCAAAAACGACTTTATTATTATTCAGTACTTCTTTGTATTGCGCTGCAAAATTGATAATTTTTTCTTTACCATCATAATTTATCTTGACATTTTTATAAACAAAATCATAAAAAACAACTTTATTTTGCGGAATTTTTAAATAATCATCGATTTTATTGCTAACTACATCGTTTTCGTTCAAATAATTAATTCCGGAGAGTAAGGCCGTAAAAATATATTTTCTGGTTTGCTCTCGTTCATAATCCTCTTGGAAATGTCCGGCTTCAAACAAAACAGTAGGCACCTTTAGGAACTGAAAAGTATCTCCAATACAATTGATGTTAAAAGAATCATCAAAACGCCCAACTTGATTCGGAATCACTTGCTGTAAACAATTATTCATAGCGACAATTACATTTATTGCTTTTTGTCGCACTTCATTCATGTCACGACTTTCATTATAAGCCGGAGCCAAAAAAGAAACGGTTGCCGGATTTCCGGTGTCGCCTGCTCCATATATGGTTCTTTGATCGTGAAGATTGTAGCAATAATGCGGTTGGAAAGTTTCAAATACTTGTCGCAGAACAACACTTTCAGGTTGGGTTAAGTTTTGGGCATCCCGGTTTAAATCGACACCATTAGCGTTTTCCCTAGTGTAAGCTTCAGCGCCGTCGGGATTGACCATTGGCAACAAACAAAAAGTAAATGAAGTGAGAATAGCTTGACTTTCAACTGTACCGGAATTCAAAAAACGAATAAAATCGAATAAAGCTTTGGTCGTGGTGCTTTCATTTCCGTGCATTTGCGACCACATAAAAATTTTGGTTTTTCCGGTTCCAAAAGAAAGTTGGTAAATGGGTTTTCCTAAAACCGACTGCCCAACAACCTCATTTTTGTATTGAGCCAATAAAGGTTCAATATGACTTAAAGTAAGGTACCGTCCTTGTATACTGTTCTCTTTGTAATTTTGATGTAATGCTGAATAATCCATGGAACAAATTTAAGTAAAAAGCATGCGTTTTGATGATAGTCATAATAAACCTCTTGCAAGGAACAAGAGGTGATTTTTTTTTAGAATTAATACCTAAACGCTGAATTGTTTTTCCGGAAAACGACCTTGAACACCTTTAAAATGGGCCAAAATAATTGTCATGTCTTCCTCATAATTTCCGGTAGTAGTGAATGGCAAACCAATTTTCACCTCTTTTTGAGCATAATCAAAAGCTACAGGGATGATTGGCACATTGGCTTTGTGAGCAATAAAGTAAAAACCCGTTCTGAGTTGGGCTGTCTTTTTTCGTGTCCCTTCAGGAGCAATGGCCATTCGGAAAACTGCTCTGGAATTGAAAACATCTACAGTTGCATCGACATTATTTTTACCACCACTTCTGTCCAAAGGCGCTCCGCCTATACTTCTAAAATAATATCCGAATGGAAAAGCAAACAATTCTTTTTTACCCACAAAATTCATTTCCAAATTGATGATGCCACGGCAAAACAAGCCGACAAAGAAATCGAAATTGCAAGTGTGCGGCATGACCATCAGTACACATTTTTTGATTTCGGGCGAAATGGTACCGGTGATTTTCCAACCCATGATTTTGAAAAAAATAAATTCGTATAGTCGCTTTTTCATGTGGAATATTTTGTGTAAATTTAGTATTAATCTATTATTTTTGAATAAAATCTTTTTGGATGTTAAGCAAACTGTTCAGCTACATTATACCCGTCAATATTCACAAAAAAAAATCATCGATTAATGATACGATAGAAGTGACTTGGAACAATGGTGAATTGGTAATCGACAGTAAAAACACCAATTACTCTTACGGCAGTTTGCAACGTATTTTACGAAAAGGCTTGAAGTATATAGGTTTTGAGAGAATCAGGAAGTTCGATAACGTATTGTTGCTTGGTGTTGCCGGTGGCAGTGTGATAAAAACTTTAGTTGAGGAAATCAAATTTAAAGGTAAAATTACCGGAGTAGAAATCGATGAAACAATGGTTGCTATTGCCAACACCTATTTTAAACTCAATGAAATCCCTAATTTAGATATTGTTATTGACGATGCTTTTGAATTTGTCTTAAAAACCAAAGAACGCTACGATTTGATTATTATTGATGTTTTTCAAGATACCAATATGCCAAATTTTTTATTTGAAGATTACTTTATCAATCGGGTGAACTTTTTATTGCGAAAAGACGGATTTATTTTGTTCAATACGATGGTGATTAATGATGGTAATAGAGAACGGAATTTGGCTTACAAAAGTAAATTCAACAACAATTTCTCTTTGCGAATGTATCCCAAAGTGGAAACCCATAACGAATTATTCACCATAAAAAAATTACACTGATGGGCTTTTTGAAAAAACTCTTAATCGGTAAAGTTGCTGAGCACTATAAACCCAAATACAATCCGATCCAACGAAGAATTCTGAATATCAAAGCGATTTGGAATAATGACCATCAGGACGATAACGGTATTGAGAAAATATTTCGCTTATTCCTTTCTATTTCCCAATTGTTTTTTCCGGGCATTTATGTTAAAACACTTGCTGCTAAAATAGGATATGCCTATAAAGATTTAGCAATGGATATTTATATCTTAATGAAAGTAGTTTTCCCATTGCTGATTTTAGTAAATCAATGGTACCACAATCAAATTCTGATTTGGATTTTAGTCTACCTTATTCTGGAAACTATTTTATACATCCCAACACTGATATTTGCCTCCGATTTATTTGCTCGTCCGAGATCGTATAAACGCTCAATGCTATTGCTGTTTTTGAATTATTGGGAAGTAATTGTTTCTTTCGGAGTATTTTATTCGTTAGGACAAAACACCAATATTCCTTTTGCTCATTGGTCTGATGCCTTGTATTTTAGCTTAATGACTTCCAACACCATTGGATATGGCGATTATTATCCGATAACAACTTTCGGGAAGTTTTTGGCTTCGGTTCAGGCCATGTTCTTTTTATCATTTGTGATTTTATTCCTGAATTTCTTTTCAACCAAAGTCACCTCTAAAGGCTATTTCGATAACAACAATGAAGACCTTTAAAGCATTTTGCGTGCTTTTTCCAAATCTTCCGGCGTATCAATTCCGATGCCTACATGAGTAGTTTCAACCATTTTGATTCGCTTCCCAAATTCCAGATAACGGAGTTGCTCCAATTTCTCAGAAGCTTCTAACGATTGCATTGGTAAATGATAAAACGCCAACAAAGCATCTTTGCGGAAGGCATAAATCCCAATGTGTTTCATATAACGAACACCTACATTGGTTTCTCTGGGATAAGGAATCACAGAGCGCGAAAAGTATAAGGCAAAACCGCTTTGGTCTATAACCACTTTTACATTATTCGGATTATTGATTTCTTCAATATCGGTAATTTCAAACATTAGCGAAGCCAAGTCGATTTTCTTGTCGAAATCATTTCTGAAAACTTCAATTACTTTAGCCAAAGGTTCTTTGTTAATGAACGGTTCGTCGCCTTGAACATTCACCACGATATCCACTTCTAAATGCTCCACAGCTTCGGCTATTCGGTCGCTGCCGCTTTCATGTTCTTTAACACTCATGATGGCTTTACCACCATTATCGATGATTTCGTCATAGATTAAAATCGAATCGGTTACGACAAAAACATCTTGAAACAGACCTGTATTAACAGCCGCTTCGTAAGTGCGAAGGATAACCGTTTTGCCTCCTAAATCTTGCATCAATTTGGCAGGAAAACGGGTAGATGCATAACGGGCTGGAATAACGGCGATGGTTTTCATTTTGGAGGTGCTAAGGTTCTGAGGTGCTAAGGTAATAAGATTTTGAAAAACTAATTCATAATTCATAATTACGATTCAAAACTCTCTTCTTTAAATCCAATCAAATACAACTTGTCTTTGGCCCGCGTAACGGCAGTGTACAACCAACGCACATAATCCACATCAATGCCGTTGGGCAAATAAGGTTGTTCAATAAAAACTGTATTCCATTGGCCACCTTGTGATTTGTGGCAAGTGATGGCATAGGAAAACTTAACTTGTAGTGCGTTGAAATACTCGTTGTTCTTAACTTTCAAAAACTTGCGGTATTGTGGTTCACCTTCGTAATCTTTAAGCACTTCTTGGTAGAGTTTATTACTTTCTTCATAAGTCAGCGATGGCGATTCGCTGGTAATGGTATCCAACAAAACGATGGTTTCAAACGGAATTTGATTCGGATAATCGACCATGCGGACTTTGACTTTGGCAAATTTAAACTCGTACAATTCTTTGAAGGCAAAAATTTCGAGCACTTCCACTATATCGCCATTGGCAATAAAACCGGCTTCATCGGTTTCTTTGAGCCAAAAATAATTGTTCTTTACTACCATCAAATAGTCGCCTACGGAAAGCTCACTTTCTTTATCGAGAATTCGGGTTCGTATCTGCTGATTGTATTGGTTCGCTCTTTTATTAGAACGCACTATAAAACATGTGTCTTCTATGCTATAATTGCTGTAAGCACTTTGAATGGCATCTTGTATGTCGTAACCATCTGAGAGTCGAACTATATCTTTAAAGCCTTTCACTTTAAACTGAAACGTATCTGAAAATTCGCTTTTCAAAATCTCTCTCAATTCGGTAGCATTGTATAATATCCCGGATTTTTCCTCCTGTCGCATTACTTCGTCTAACTCAATCGAAAACACTTCTTTGTGATAATGCATCGAAAGCAAATCGGTATCGAGTGCCGGACTAACCTCCAATTGCACCGGTGGCAACTGAGCGGTATCACCCAAAAGAATCATTTTGCAATTTTTTCCGTTGTACACATACGACATTAAATCGTCGAGCAACGAACCGTTTTCGTACATTTTGGCTTCTGTATTAACATCGGAAATCATCGAGGATTCATCGACTATAAAAATGGTATTGGTATGCTTGTTGGTTTGCATGGTAAACGACAAACCGCCTTTGACTTTTTTGGGAAAGTATATTTTTTTGTGAATGGTAAATGCCGGTTTGTTCGAATAGTTGGCAATGACTTTCGCTGCACGTCCGGTTGGTGCCAACAACACATACTTTTTATTAACTTCCAGTAAGTTGTTGACCAAAGTCGATATGACTGTAGTTTTTCCCGTTCCGGCGTAACCTTTTAAAACAAAAACCTGTTGCTCGTGTTTATTGGTAACAAAATCAGCAATTTGCTGCAAAAAGATATCTTGTTTTACAGTCGGCTGAAACGGAAAACGTTGGCGTAATAGACTGTAAAATTGGCCGGTAGTCATTTGTATTTATGCTGAAAATTGGATTTCAAAGATAGTGATTTAGAGTAAAGAAAATGGAGAAAAAAAAATAGACTATTGCTTGTAAAATGTTACAGATACTGAAACAAGTTCAGTATAAATTTGTAAGTTTGCCAAGTTCGTTTCAACCGAAGCATTATGTACCAAAACACCAGCGTTACAGACAAAACTTATCGAAAATTGTCGATTCAGGTTTCCCTGAATGGCTTGTCGTTTGTGACGTTTGATACGATCCTTAACAAACCTTTGTCGCTGCAAAACATTGCCATGGGAAAAGTTAATGTAATGTCGAAGATAGAAGATTTATTTGCCGAAGCTTTTCAGAACCATGCTGAACTAAAAGCCGGCTATGATGAAATAGTGATTGTTCACAGCAACAACCTATCGACTTTTGTCCCAACGGCTTTGTTTGACGAAGAATATTTAGGCAGTTATTTGCAATTCAACACCAAAGTTTTTGAAACCGATTTTTTTGCTTTCGACGAATTGCCTACCTATGAAATGAATAATGTTTACATTCCGTATGTGAATATGAACAACTATTTCATTGACCAATTCGGCACCTTTGATTACAAACACGCCAATAGTATTTTGGTTCAAAAATTACTCGAAGCCTCCAGAAACAATGAAGAGCGCAAAATGTTTGTGCATGTGAGTGACAGTCATTTTGAAATTGTGATAGTGCAAAATCAAAAACTGTTGCTTTTCAACACTTTTGACTATAAAACCCCTGAAGATTTTATCTACTATATTTTATTCACTGCGGAACAATTGCAATTGAATCCCGAAAGTTTCAAATTAGAGTTATTGGGCAAAATCTTTGAAGGTGATTTGCTTTATGACATTGCCTATCAATATGTGCGCAACGTTTCTTTGTTTGAGGTGAGTTCGATTCAAAATCAATTCACTGAAGCCGAAAACCGCGAACATTTTATACTGCTACATTCATGAGAATCATTTCGGGCAAATACAAAGGCCGAAGAATAACGCCGCCGAAAAACCTACCTGTTCGTCCGACGACAGATATGAGCAAGGAAGCGCTGTTTAATGTATTGAACAATCATTTCAATTTTTCTGAACTCAAAATTTTAGAACTTTTTGCCGGAACCGGAAGCATTAGTTACGAGTTTGCTTCGCGTGGATGTGCTCCTATTTTATGTGTCGATGGCGATCTGGGTTGTGTAAACTTCATCAAGAAAACCGCCAAAGAATTCGACTTTGATATTACTGCTATTAAAAGTGATGTGTTCAAATTTTTAGAAAAACACCGCGGTAACTATGACATCATTTTTGCCGATCCACCTTATGGAATGTCTCAAAAAGAATTCGAGCAAATCATTGAAATGATATTTGAAAATGAATTACTCGACGAAGAAGGCATGCTGGTGGTTGAACATTCGAAGTACACCAAATTAGACCATATGACGAATTATTCCTTCCAAAAAAACTATGGCGGTTCGGTGTTTACTTTCTTTGAATTTGAAACGGAAGAAGACGAAGAAGAAGTCTAAAGTACTACAGTCCGTGAACCTTAGCCCCGATAGGAATGGAAATCCTTTGGCCTGAACTTATTTCAGGACAAAGATTGCAATGTATAGCGGGACGACTAGTGAAAGAAAACCCATTGGTGTGCTCCTGAAAACTCAACCACTATACCTTTAATACTATTCCGATTGAAATTGGGATCAATTCAACTCATAACTTTGAATTCTCAAAGTTGGGTTTCATTGAAAAAAAAGCAGACCTGTAAGCCGGATTCTGTTCTCGCCTTTTGGGACAAGACCTTATCATTTATCTGGACTCGTTGTTGCCAACGCGTTCTAGCTTCCTACCCTTCGACAACGGACGAGTAGCCCTTAAATGCCGATATACTTGGAATTTCACCGCATAGAGTTTACCTGG
>NZ_JBILQL010000136.1:0-2978 GCF_044373165.1 Flavobacterium sp. | reverse complement strand
GCCTCGAGTTCTTCGCGGTTATACACTGAACCACTCGGGTTGCACGGTGAACTGAACCACATCATTTTAGTTTTCGGGGTAATGGCTTTTTCCAGTTGCTCTGGAGTGATTTTGAAATCGCTTTCTACAGACGTTGGCACTTCTATCGGAACACCTCCGGAAAGTTTGATGATTTCGTAGTAAGAAACCCAGTAAGGCGCCGGCAAAATTACTTCATCACCTTCGTTTAACATGACTTGAGCCACATTGTAAAGCGATTGTTTGGCACCGGTAGAAACAACGATGTTGTTGGGTTTGTACTCGAGATTGTTGTCTCTTTTAAACTTGCGACAAATGGCTTCTTTAAGTTCTACATAACCGTCAACCGGAGTGTAAGTGCTGTAGTTGTCATCGATGGCTTTTTTGGCGGCTTCTTTGATGAAGTCGGGCGTGTTGAAATCGGGTTCCCCTAAACTAAGGCTGATAATGTCTTTGCCTTGGGCTTTTAGTTCCCTGGCCAAAGCGGCCATAGCTAGGGTTTGAGACGTAGATAGATTGTTAATTCTGTCCGATAAAATACTCATTGTGTTGTGTTTAAAATGGGGTTAAATAAACAGACGCCAAAGCGGCGTCTGTTTAGGTATTAGGCTAACTGCGGTTGTCTTCCCAATTCTCTTAAGTGTTTGAAGTGAGAAATGATGGCCGCTCGTGTTGTTTTGAATTCGTAATAAGGCAACTCACATTCTTTGGCCGTTTGTTTTACAATTTCGGCAATTTTACCATAGTGAATGTGGCTGATATTCGGGAAAATGTGGTGTTCAATTTGGTGGTTCAATCCGCCGGTGTAGTAGTTTACCAACCAGTTCTTAGGGGCAAAATTAGCGGTGGTAAACAATTGGTGGATAGCCCATGTATTTTCAATTTCGCCGTTTTCGTCCGGGATAGGATTATGAGTATCTTCTACCACGTGAGCCAATTGGAATACTACGCTCAAAATTACTCCGGCTGTATAATGCATTACCAAAAAGCCTAAAACCACTTTCCACCAAGTAATTCCCATCATCATAGGCAATACTAACCAAATGGAGAAATAGATAACTTTAGTAATGATTAAGGTAGTCCAACGAATCACCGGTTTTTTGAATTCGCCATAAGATAGATTTCTTTTCAAATAACGTTTCATTTGCAGGAAATCGGTGGTAATGGCCCAATTGAACGTTAACAAACCGTATAAGAAAACAGAATAGTAATGTTGGAATTTGTGAAAGCGATACCATTTAGCGGTTTTGGAAAAACGCAAAATTCTTCCGGCTTCCAAGTCTTCGTCGTGTCCTAAAATGTTAGTATAAGTATGGTGTAATACATTGTGTTGTACTTGCCAGTTGTATACATTTCCGGCCAAGATGTAAATGCTGCCGCCCATGATTTTGTTGACCCAAGATTTCGTTGAGTAGGAGCCGTGATTTCCGTCGTGCATTACGTTCATCCCAACGCCGGCCATTCCTACTCCTATAACTACGTTAAGCAAAAGGTAAGCCCAAAACGGCATATCCATTGCTAATAAGATAAAATAAGGAGTTAGGAAAATGGAAAACATTACAATGGTTTTAAGGTGTAATTTCCAATTTCCGGTTTTGTCGAGGTTATTTTCTTTGAAATAGTTGTTGACTCTGGAGTTTAGCGTTCTGAAAAACTTAAGATTGTCGTTTTTTGAGAAAACAGGTGTTGTGGTATTCATAAGTTAAAGGGTATTCTAAAAAAATTTTGCGTAAAGATAATTATATAATTTTTTTAAAGATGATAAAGCTATCATAAATATCAACTAAAACGTTATTTTTGTTGAAAACTCTTTTTATGGAAGAAATTATTAAACAATTTCCTAATCTCACTGATAATCAGCTTTTACAGTTTGAAAAATTAGAAGCATTGTATCACGATTGGAATGCGAAAATTAACGTTATTTCCCGAAAAGATATAGATGAATTGTACACCAAACACGTTTTGCATTCGTTAGCGATTGCCAAGGTGCAACCTTTTGAACCCGGAACTTATGTTTTAGATGTAGGAACGGGCGGTGGTTTTCCCGGGATTCCTTTGGCTATTTTATTCCCCGAAACCCGTTTTTATTTGATTGATGTGATTGCTAAAAAGATAAAAGTGGTCCAAGCCGTTGCGGAAGGTTTGGGGTTGAAAAATGTCAAAGCAGAACAAATGAGAGCCGAGAATGCAAAAGGCGATTACGATTTTATAGTTAGTAGAGCGGTAACCAATATGCCCGATTTTTACAGTTGGGTTAAAGATAAAATCAAAAAGCAAAACAAGCACGAGTTGAAAAACGGCATACTTTATTTGAAAGGTGGAGATTTAACCGAAGAGTTAAAAGATTTTCCCAAAGCAACCGAATACAACATCTCTGCGTTTTTCTCGGATTCTTTTTTCGAAACCAAAAAGGTAGTTCATTTGCCCTTGAAGTTTAAGCTATAAAAAAAGCCTCTCATTTCGAGAGGCTTTTTTTAGTTTATAACAATCTTCTTAGTAACGCTTCCGCGATCAGTATTGATGTTGACTAGGTAAATCCCTTTTGTCAATGAAACCGGAATTTCAAGCATTCCGTTGATGTTTTGGTGATTGACTGTGTAAATGGTTTTCCCCAACATATCTGTGATCGTTATGGCAGCATTTTCAATAGTATAGGAACTGTTGATTTCTATTGTTTTTTCTGCCGGATTTTTGATCCAAAGTGAAGCCAGTGCTTGGTCTGTTGTTGCCAAAGCGCCGTTGATAATTTCGTTCAAAGCAAAAGTCACATTGTTAGAATTTAACGTGACGTGATTTTCATTAACCGTTGGAATTGAAGAAGCTGCAAAAGGAGTTACTGATGAACCGGTAACAGGCGCGTAAAGATTGTTAGTTCCCGAGATAGCCATTGAACTCCAAGTTGGGATGAAGGTAAAATAGTCGGCGTTCAAGTTGTTGAAAAACTCGGTTAATAATGGGTC
>NZ_JBILQL010000074.1:0-12112 GCF_044373165.1 Flavobacterium sp. | reverse complement strand
ATGTCGACGAACACCACACGATTGAAGATGTCGGGATTGCTTTGGGTGACGTTTTTGCACAAGCTTTAGGTTCCAAAAAAGGTATCAATCGTTATGGGTTTTTGTTACCCATGGACGATTGTTTAGCACAAGTCGCTTTAGATTTTGGCGGTCGTTCTTGGTTGGTTTGGGATGCGAAATTTACCAGGGAAAAAATTGGCGAAATGCCTACCGAAATGTTCTCTCACTTTTTTAAATCGTTTTGCGATGGCGCCAAATGCAATTTGAACATCAAAGCAGAAGGCGAAAACGAACACCACAAAATAGAATCGGTTTTCAAAGCTTTTGCGAAAGCGATAAAAATGGCAGTTCAAAAAGACGGAACAAACAACATCCCAAGCACCAAAGGAATCTTATGATAGCAATAGTAAAATACAACGCGGGCAATATCACTTCTGTCAAAAATGCTCTTGAAAGATTGGGGTATTCGTGTGTTGTTACAGATGACAAAAACCTTTTGCAACAAGCCGAAAAAGTGATTTTTCCCGGTGTTGGCGAAGCGAGTTCGGCTATGAACTATTTAAAAGAAAAAGGATTAGACGAAGTCATTAAAAACCTCAAACAACCGGTCTTGGGCATTTGTCTCGGACAACAATTATTGTGTACGTTTTCGGAAGAAGGCAACACAGAATGTCTGGGGATTTTTGACGTAAAAGTAAAGAAATTCGAACCGAGGTTAAAAGTACCTCACATGGGTTGGAATACTTTGGAAGTACAAAATTCTGAACTCTACAACGGTATTTTAAGTGAAGAAAATTTCTATTTCGTTCACAGTTATTATGCGGAAGTCTGCACAGACACTTCAGCCGTTTGCGATTATATATTGCCTTTCAGCGCTTCGATGCAAAAGGATAATTTTTATGCGACGCAATTTCATCCCGAAAAATCATCACGTGTTGGCGAACAACTTTTACTAAATTTTTTAAAACTATAAAACACGGCTAATCTGTGAAAATCAGTGCAATCCGTGGCAAAAAATAAAAAAATGAGAATCATCCCGGCCATAGACATCCTCAACGGCAAATGCGTGCGTTTGACCAAAGGCGATTACAATACGCAAAAAATCTACAATGAAAATCCACTCGAAGTTGCTAAATACTTCGAAGACAACGGCATTCAATATTTGCATTTAGTGGATTTAGATGGTGCGAAATCCAATCAGATTGTCAACCATAAAATCTTGTACCAAATCGCAACCAAAACCAACTTAAAAATTGATTTCGGTGGCGGATTAAAGTCGCGTAAAGATTTGGAAATTGCTTTTGAAAACGGCGCTAGCCAAGTCACCGGCGGCAGCATTGCGGCTAAAAATCCAACTGAGTTTTTAAGTTGGTTGAACGAATACGGCAGCGAAAAAATCATCTTAGGTGCCGATTGTATAAACCGTAAAATTGCAACGCATGGTTGGCTCGAAACCTCTGAATTGGATGTTGTCGAATACATTACAAACTATGTTTCCAAAGGTATTTCGACTGTCATTTGTACCGATATTGCCAAAGACGGTATGTTGCAAGGAACCTCAAACGAATTGTACGCTGCCATTTTAGAAAGCACTAAAGTGAATCTAATTGCCAGCGGCGGCGTGACTACGGTGGCCGATTTGGAACAACTGAAAACCCTTGGTTGCGAAGGTGTCATCATTGGAAAAGCCATATACGAAGGCACTATTACAATCGAAAACTTACGCGAATTATGTTAAAGAAAAGAATTATTCCGTGTTTGGATATCAAAGACGGACGCGTTGTGAAAGGCGTTCAGTTTTTAGACTTGAAAGATGCCGGCAATCCGGTGGCATTAGCTTCTTATTATTCCGAAAACGGTGCAGATGAATTGGTGTTTTTAGACATCAGCGCCACTTTAGAAAAGCGAAAAACCTTGGTTAAATTAGTCTCTCGATTGTCGAAAGAAATCAACATTCCGTTTACCGTAGGCGGCGGCATTCAATCGGTGGAAGACGCTAAATTGTTATTGCAATCCGGCGCGGATAAAGTCAGCATCAACTCAGCTGCCGTTTTGAACCCGAAATTAATCACTCAAATAGCTGAGGAATTTGGAAGTCAGAGTTTGGTCGTTGCCATCGACATCAAAAAAATCGAAACCGATTGGTACGTTTTTGTCAAAGGCGGAACGGAATCGACAGGAATTAAAGCGATTGATTGGGCCAAAAAAGTAGAAGCACTCGGCGCCGGCGAATTATTAGTAACCTCCATGAACAACGATGGTTCCAAAAACGGCTTTGCTTTGGAAATCACCAATGCCATCAGTGAAGCAGTTTCTATTCCGGTGATTGCTTCCGGTGGCGCAGGAAACGCTGAACATTTTGTGGAATTATTCACCAAAACCGAAGTCAGCGCCGGATTAGCTGCGAGTATTTTCCACTTTAATGAAGTGCCAATTTCAACTTTAAAAAATATTTTAAAAACCCAAAACATACCCATAAGATGATTTTAGATTTCTCCAAAAATAACGGATTGATTCCAACCATTATTCAAGACAGCCAAACGCAACAAGTGTTGATGTTAGGTTATATGAACGAAGAAGCTTTGGAAAAAACCCAACAAGAAAATATCGTAACCTTCTTTAGCCGAAGCAAAAATAGGTTGTGGACCAAAGGCGAAACTTCGGGTAACTTTTTAAAAGTCGTTTCCATCAAAGAAGATTGCGACCAAGATGCGTTGCTGATAAAAGTAATTCCAAACGGACCAACCTGCCACAACGGAACGACTTCTTGTTTTGCCAATGAACCTCAAATTTCTTTTCTAAATGAGTTGGAAAAAGTCATTGAAGAACGCATGTCAAACCCAAGTTCAGAATCGTATGTCGCCTCACTTTTCCAAAAAGGCATCAACAAAATAGCGCAAAAAGTAGGCGAAGAAGCGGTGGAATTGGTTATAGAATCCAAGGACAACAACCCGGATTTGTTTCTGAATGAAGCCGCCGATTTGCTGTTTCACTACCTGCTCTTGCTTAAAGCTAAAGGCTATGGATTGGCCGATGTAGAAACCATTTTAAAAAGCCGAATGAAAAACGGATAAGTGGCTATTGGAGGTTATAAACGAATAAGAAATCTTTATCATTTCTTTAAAAATTACCTTTAGATTTCTCATTATCTTTGCAACAGATTTTTGTATCTAATATTTAATTTCTAATAGTTAAAATCAAAAAATTATGTATCCAGAAGAAATGGTATTGCCAATGCGCGCTGAACTTTCAGAAGCTGGCTTTCAAGAATTATATACAGCAGCCGACGTAAAAAATGCTATCAAAGCAGAAGGAACAACTTTAGTAGTGGTCAATTCGGTTTGTGGTTGTGCCGCCAGAAATGCTCGCCCGGGCGCGAAAATGAGTTTGGATGGTGCCAAAAAACCAGACCATTTAATCACTGTTTTTGCCGGTGTTGACAAAGAAGCAGTTGATGCCGCCAGAGCAGAAATGTTTCCGTTTCCACCTTCTTCGCCAAGTATGGCTTTGTTCAAAAACGGTGAATTGGTTCACATGTTAGAGCGCCATCACATCGAAGGTCGTCCGGCCGAAATGATAGCCGAGAACCTAAAAGATGCTTACGCAGAATTTTGCTAAAAAATCAAATCCTTTCCCATTGAAAGGATTTTTTAATTTATGAAGCAACCTTTTATTCATTTTAATATCTACTGGTTAAATGATGTTTAAACTAATTTTATTTTGATGAAAAATATTTTGATGTTTTGTTTGTTTGCTGTCTCATTTTTATCTGTGCAATGTACCAATTCCGATAACAATCAGGAAAACAATACCATTACACAAGAAATGCTTGACGCCAAAAAAGCTGAAGTAATGACTTTAATTAATAATGCTTCCTGCACAGGCGCTTGTAATTATATTGCGTTTGGCAGTAAACCTTGTGGTGGTCCAAAAGAATATTTGCTTTTTTCAAGCGCTGTAAACCTTACTCAATTAGAGGATTTGGTAGCAGAGTATAACGAAATGGAACATCAATTTAATATTCAAACAAATGCAATTTCTGACTGTGCTGTAGTTTTACCTCCAAATACTGTAGCATGTGTTGACGGTTCTTGCAGGATTATAAATTAAAAGGGAGAATTGCTATGAAGAAAAAGCCCAAACTATCTAAAATGGTTTGGGTTTTTTTATAACATTACTTTGGTGACCATCACTTTTTCTCCATTTGACTTAATGACTTCTAACTGCTCTTTTTTTACACTAAACATAAAGTCTAAATAATCACAAAAATCTTTAAAATCTGATGCTTTTTTCCCATCAATTGATTGAATTACTTCTCCTATTTCAAGATTTATTTCTTTAACATCCAGTTTTGACGCCACCACTAATTTTTCATTTTCTAACAAAATAGAGGCTGATCGAGAAACATATTTTGGGGCTGTATCACTTGTAATAGACTTGAAGAGAATGCTATATTTTTTTTCAAAGGGATTAATAACTAACATTTCACAGGTTTTCATAAAAAAATCGAGGCCGAGCTTGGTATCTGTATCTTCTATATTGACAATAAAGTGGTTTAATGTTCTGCTTTTTTCGCTAAAAAAGATGGTCTTAGTTTTAAGGTAAACGCTTTCATTTTGTTTCGTACTTACCATGCCCATGCTTGTTCCTAATCCATATATCATTTGGTCTGGATTGGTGGTGTTGATCAAATGTCTCGCTTCTTTGTGATGCCTATTGATCTCAAAAAAACCATTATATCCAAAATCAATTAGAACATTTTTAATCTTTTTATTGTTCACATAAATATCGGCATAATGCACATTTTGCTTGATGTTGAACGAAATATTTTCGGCATTGGCTGGCACATTAAACGCCCTATTACTCACATAGACTTTCTTGTTATTAAAATCAAACTTCCAATGCAATTTATTGATTATATCAGCACCTAACAGAAAATAGTTTTTGCATTTCAAAAATGGCATATCGTAAACCAAAGCCGGGTGCTTATGAAATTTAAATGAACCTATAGCAATAGAGTCTAAAACAACGGTAGATGCAAGACTTATTTGATTGTTACTGTCTTGAACATTGATTGTGTTAGTTTTATTTTCCGGGATTTCTTTAGCTAAAAAAGCACTTGTTACTACACTAAGTCCGGCTCCGGTATCGAACACAAATTTGGCAGGGACAGCATTTATTTTACCTTCTAAAACAAGTAAAGACCTATTTATATCAAAAGAAAGCGTGTCAATTTTCTGCTCCTGAGCACAAACAAAAAGAGAATTAAAAAGTAGTATGAATCGGAAAAAAGGTGTCATTTAATTGTTTTTTCTAAAATTATCCTTTTTTTATCTCTTTTCCAAAATGGGTTTAACATTTATTTTTAAAGCACGCAATTAAAAAATAATCCTAAATTTGTACCGAATTCTTCCATTTAGAGTTCTAACATATTCTCACTTAAACGTTTATAGCATGCAACTGTATAACACCTTAAGCGCAGAAGAAAGAGCCGAGCTGATAGACCAAGCCGGTCAACAACGCCTAACGTTGTCTTTCTATACCTACGCTAAAATTGAAGATCCTAAAAAATTTAGAGACGAATTGTTTATTGCCTGGAATGCACTCGATGCGTTGGGCCGAATTTACGTAGCGCACGAAGGCATCAACGCCCAAATGAGTGTGCCGGCCGAAAACTTTGAAGCCTTCCGCGATACCTTAGAAGCCTACGATTTTATGCAAGGCATCCGCCTGAATGTAGCCGTAGAACACGACGACCATTCGTTTTTAAAACTAACGATAAAAGTCCGTCACAAAATTGTAGCCGACGGTTTAAACGATGATACTTTTGATGTGACCAACAAAGGCGTGCACTTAGGCGCAGCGGAATTCAACCAAATTTTAGCCGACCCAAATACCATTGTAGTCGATTTTAGAAATCACTACGAAAGTGAAGTCGGTCATTTTAAAAACGCCATTACACCCGATGTCGAAACCTTTCGCGAAAGTTTACCGATTATCAATGAGCAACTAAAAGATTTCAAAGAAGATAAAAACCTAGTGATGTATTGCACCGGAGGCATTCGCTGCGAAAAAGCTTCAGCTTACTTCAAACACCAAGGGTTTAAAAAGGTGTTCCAATTGGAAGGCGGTATCATCAACTACGCGCGTCAAATTAAAGAGCAAAATCTAGAAAGCAAATTCATCGGTAAAAACTTTGTTTTCGATAACAGACTAGGCGAAAGAATCACAGACGATATCGTTTCACAATGTCACCAATGCGGCAAACCCTGCGACAATCACACCAATTGCGCCAACGATGGTTGTCATTTGTTATTCATCCAATGCGACGATTGCAAAGCGTTGATGGAAAATTGTTGTTCAACCGAATGTTTAGAAACCACTCACTTACCGCTAGCCGAACAAGTAAAATTGCGTCGCGGCAAACAAGTGGGCAACAAAATCTTCCGCAAAGGTCGTTCGGAGAATCTGCGTTTCAAACATTCAGGTGATCTTCCGAATATCCCTTTAGCTAAAGCGCAAGAAACCAAAGACATTCGCCAAAAAATAAAAGTCAAAAAAGTATTGGTTGCCAAAGCCGAGCATTATTATACCAAAGCCGGTGTAGGCTTGTTCTTGATGGAAAACCAAGAATTAAACCTGGGCGACAAAATCCTAATTAGCGGACCAACCACCGGAAATCAAGAATTGGTTTTGGAAAAAATGATGGTCAACGGCCAAGAAAAAACTACGGCAAAATCCGGAGATAAAGTTACTTTCCAAGTGCCGTTTCGCATTCGTTTATCCGATAAATTATTTAAAATTTTAAGCTAATGACTTCTTCAGGAAGAATTGAATTGATGGCTCCGGCCGGCAACTTCGAATCACTGCAAGCAGCTTTAGACAATGGTTGTGATTCGATTTATTTTGGTGTTGAACAATTAAACATGCGGGCACGTGCCACCGTAAATTTCGTTTTAGAGGATTTACCGGAAATTGCGCGTCGATGTAATGAGAAAAACGTCAGAACTTATTTGACCTTAAACACGATTATTTACGATCACGATTTATCCATCGTAAAAACTCTTTTAACCAAAGCCAAAGAAACTGGAATTACAGCGGTTATCGCATCCGACCAAGCGGTAATTATGACCGCCAGAACGATGGGTATAGAAGTGCATATTTCAACCCAATTAAATGTAACCAATATAGAAACGGTGAAGTTCTACGCGATGTTTGCCGACACTATTGTTTTGTCGCGCGAGTTGAGTTTGCGTCAAGTGAAAAAAATCACGGATGACATCGAAAAAGAACAAATCAAAGGCCCAAGCGGTAACTTAGTGGAAATAGAAATTTTTGGTCATGGTGCCTTGTGCATGGCGGTTTCAGGCAAATGTTACTTGAGTTTGCATTCGCATAATTCTTCCGCCAATCGCGGCGCTTGCAAGCAAAACTGTCGCAAAAAATATACCGTAATCGACCAAGAAAGTGGTTTCGAAATCGAAATTGATAACGAATACATGATGTCTCCCAAAGATTTATGCACGATTGATTTCTTAGATCAAGTCATCGATTCCGGCATCAAAGTATTGAAAATTGAAGGTCGAGGTCGCGCCGCTGATTATGTTGCCACTGTAATTAAAACCTACCGTGAAGCCATTGATGCCTATTATGATGGGACTTTTACCAAAGAAAAAGTAGCTGTCTGGATGGAAACCCTTGCGACCGTTTACAATCGAGGCTTTTGGAGTGGTTATTATTTAGGTCAGAAATTAGGCGAATGGAGTGACAATCCGGGTTCAAGTGCGACGCAGAAAAAAGTATACATTGGCAAAGGCATGCATTACTTCCCGAAATCGAGTGTGGCCGAATTCAAAATTGAAGCCTACGACCTCAAAAAAGGCGATACAATTTTGATTACCGGACCAAGTACTGGTGCACAGGAAATGTTGGTAGAAGATATGATGGTCAACGATTTACCATTGGAAAAAGCGACGAAAGGCGACAGCTGTACTTTGAAAGTGCCGTTTCGCATTCGTTTATCAGACAAAATGTATAAAATTGTAGCCAACTAATGGTCATCGTTACCTTGCAAAGAGACAAATGCATCGGCTGCAACTACTGTGTGGAAATGGCACCAGGACAATTTCAAATGTCGAAAAAAGACGGGAAATCAGTGTTGCTAAAATCAGTAAATGCCAAAGGATTTCACACTTTAAAATCGGCCGACCATACTATAGTTGAAAACTGTGAATTGGCACAAAAAGCTTGTCCTGTGCATATCATAGCGGTAAAAACAACATAAAAAAAACCGAGTAAAACTCGGTTTTGTATTTTTAGCTTCTAGTTAAAACTATTACAACTGTTTCATCATCACCGTCATCATCAAAATCAGAAATCGTTTTAACTTTTAAAGTTGTTGATGAAAGCTCCGTTATTGGAATAATATCAGTTACGCCATCAGATGTAATGGAAAGATTGTTGCCTGATTTAGTATAGGTAAAAGGGGCTACATCCAACTCACAATTCCAAACATCTACATTGGCTCCTGAGCCATCTGCATTGAATTGAATATAATCTTTACCACATTCTTCATGATCATCATAAGGAATAGTTTGCCCTTGTACTTTGTACTCTTTAAAATACCATTTGCCTAAGATATCTCCGGAAGTAGTTGGGCTGTCATCAGAAGAACAAGAAATTGCCATACCTGACAAAATCGCCAAACAAAAGATGCTTAATTTTTTCATTGGATTAAATTTTAATTTATTAGAACGACGAAAATAGAAAAATTATCTTATAAAAAAACAAAATCAAATAATAACCGAAAGAATTTTAAAAACTTTAAAAAATACTATCTTTACACTTTTAACGTTTATGATTAGTAGTCTTGTTTTAATAACGAGATGATCAACATACCTATATACAAATTATGGCTTGTACAAGTTGTTCAACATCTGATGGCGGTGCGCCTAAAGGATGCAAAAATAATGGGACTTGCGGCACCGATAGCTGCAACAAATTAACCGTTTTCGATTGGCTATCTAACATGAGTTTGCCCAATGGAGAAGCACCTTTCGATTGTGTGGAAGTGCGATTTAAAAACGGGAGAAAAGAATTTTTTCGCAATACCGATAAACTAACCTTAAGCATTGGTGATGTCGTTGCTACGGAAGCTTCACCGGGGCACGATGTGGGTATTGTTACCCTAACTGGTGAATTGGTAAAAATTCAAATGAAGAAAAAAGGGGTCAATCACACCAGTGCTGAAATTCCGAAAATATACCGAAAAGCATCACAAAAAGACATAGATATCTGGAGTGATTCGCGCGACAAAGAAGAGCCTATGAAAGTGAGAGCCCGCGAATTAGCCATTGCTCACAAATTAGAAATGAAAATTTCTGACATTGAATTCCAAGGCGATGGCTCAAAGGTTACTTTCTATTACACCGCCAATGATCGTGTCGATTTCAGAATGTTAATTAAAGATTATGCTCGGGAATTTAGTACCCGAATAGAAATGAAACAAGTGGGTTTCCGTCAAGAAGCTTCTCGTTTAGGCGGAATTGGTTCTTGCGGAAGAGAATTGTGTTGCTCGACTTGGTTAACCGATTTCCGAAGCGTGAATACTTCGGCAGCACGTTACCAACAATTGTCCTTGAACCCGCAAAAATTAGCCGGACAATGCGGCAAATTAAAATGTTGTCTGAACTATGAGTTAGACACTTATATGGACGCCTTAAAAGATTTTCCGGATTTTGAAACCAAATTAAAAACTGAAAAAGGCGACGCAGTTTGTCAAAAACAAGATATTTTCAAAGGCTTGATGTGGTTTGCTTATTATGACAATTTTGCCAATTGGCATGTGTTAAATATCGAACAAGTCAAAGAAATTATTGCCCAAAATAAACAAGGCAAAAAAGTAAGTTCTTTAGAAGATTTTGCCGTTGAAATAGTAACCGAACCGGAAAAAGATTTCAACAACGCCATGGGCCAAGAAAGCTTAACCCGTTTTGACCAACCGCGAAACAAGAAGAAAAACAACCGAAACAAAAAAAGAAAACCTGCGCTGAATGCAGACAAAAAACAACCTTCACCGGAAAGAAAAAATGGGCCTAAAAAATAAAATTCTACTGCTGTTTGTCGCAGTAACTTTGTTTTCCTGTGACCAAAAAAGAGTTTTTGATGACTACCAATCGGTTGGTAAATCATGGCACAAAGACAGCATCGTTTCTTTTGATTTGCCACAATTGGACCCAAAAAAAACATACAACTTATACGTCAACGTTAGGGATAACGATGATTATCCGTTCAACAATTTGTTTTTGATAGTGTCTTTAGAACAGCCCAACAAACAAGTAAAAGTGGATACTTTAGAATACCAAATGACCAATCCCGATGGCACGCTTCTTGGAGATGGCTTCACGGATATCAAAGAAAACAAATTGTTCTATAAAGACAAAGTGAGTTTTACCCAAAAAGGATTGTACAAAGTTCACATCAAACACGCATTAAGACAAACCGGTAAAATTGAGGGCGTTACTTCATTAAACGGTATCTCAGATGTTGGTTTCAGAATCGAATCTACAGAATAAAAATATGGCACAAACAACTAAGAACTCCACAGTTAAAGACCTTAAATACTACCAAAAGAAATTTTGGCGATTATTCTTCTATGGTTTAGGAACCATGGTGTTGTTTTTCTTCTTGGCTTCTTGGGGATTTTTCGGCGCTATGCCTTCTTTTGAAGATTTGGAAAACCCCGAATCCAATTTGGCTACCGAAATCATTTCTTCCGATGGCATAACCATTGGTAAGTTCTACAACGAAAACCGAACGCCGATTAAATACGAAGACTTACCACCTCATCTGGTAAAAGCCTTAGTCGCTACCGAAGACGAGCGTTTCTACGAACATTCCGGCATTGATGCCAAAAGAACTTTCGGAGCCGCTTTACAATTAGGACGAAGCGGTGGCGCAAGTACCCTAACGCAACAGTTGGCCAAATTGCTTTTCCATGGCGAAGGATCAAAATTCTTCCTCTTCCGCGTCATTCAAAAAGCCAAAGAATGGATTATCGCAGTTAAATTAGAACGACAATACACCAAAAACGAAATCATCGCCATGTATTTAAACAAAGCCGATTTCGTAAATACTGCTGTTGGTATTCGTTCTGCTTCTAAAGTGTATTTCGGCAAAGAGCCTCGTGATTTAACCATAGACGAAGCCGCTATGTTCGTGGGAATGCTCAAAAATCCTTCGCTTTACAATCCTTTACGTCGTTTAGAAAAGGTTAAAAACCGAAGAAATACGGTATTAGACCAAATGGTTCGCAATAAAGTGTTAACCAAAGAATCAAAAGACACCTTAGCCATAAAACCAATTGTTTTAAACTTCCACCCTGAAAGCCATAAAGAAGGTACCGCTACTTATTTCCGGGAATACCTTCGCGATTATATGAAAAATTGGGCTAAAGAAAACAAACGTCCCGATGGCAGCGATTGGGATATTTATTCCGATGGTTTGAAAATTTACACTACCATCGATTCTAAAATTCAAGAACACGCCGAAGAAGCGGTTCAAGCCCATATGAAAAACCTACAAGAAGAGTTTTTCGCACAACAAAAAGACAACAAAAACGCTCCTTTTGTCAATATTACCGACGATGAAACCAATCGCATCATGACGCAAGCCATGAAAAACTCAGAACGTTGGCGCGTGATGAAAGAGATGGATAAAACCGAAGAAGAAATCATCGCTTCCTTCGATGTGAAAACCAAAATGAAAATCTTCTCTTGGAAAGGAGAAATCGACACCACCATGACACCACGCGATTCTATCCGTTATTACAAGCACTTCTTGCAAGCCGGATTGATGTCGATGGAACCGCAAACCGGTCACATCAAAGCTTGGGTGGGCGGTATCGATTACAAATACTTCCAATACGATCACGTTGGGCAAGGTGCGCGCCAAGTAGGTTCGACTTTCAAACCTTTTGTATACGCCACAGCCATCGAACAATTAGGTATGTCGCCTTGCGATTCAATCATCGACAGTCCGTTTATGATTCACAAAGGCCGACACAATGTTACCGAAGATTGGGAACCTAAAAACTCCGACCACCAATACCGTG
>NZ_JBILQL010000167.1:0-3017 GCF_044373165.1 Flavobacterium sp. | reverse complement strand
TTGGGTGAATTTCATGCAACGCTCACGGAAATGAATCCAGCTGAGCTGAAAATACACCTCCCTGAATTCACCAATTTTTCGGCCCGTTTGACGCAATTTGATCAAGCATTGGGCAACTCATCACTTGACAGACAAGCTTTGGCCAAGGATGAAATTGCCTTTGCTCAGGCACATCGAGAACTCATTCAGCGGTTCATCAATATTCAGCCGAAATTGCCAATACGCATCATTCATGGCGACCCGAAGTTGAGCAATTTCTTGTTTCATCATGGAAAATCAAGTGTTGCAGCGCTTATTGACTTGGATACCCTCATGCCAGGAACAGTGCTTTATGATTTTGGAGATATGGTGCGTTCTTTTTGCAATATCCATTCAGAAGATGATCAGGGAAATGGCGTGTTTAATGCAGGTGTCTATCAGAATTTGAAATCTGCCTATTTAGTCAATATGCGGCAACATTTAACGAATTTGGAGTTTGAATCAATGGAGTTGGCGTGTGCTGCGGTGATCTTGGTACAAGCACTTCGATTTCTTACTGATTTTCTGAATGGTGATTGCTATTATCGCATCGATTTCCCAATGCACAATCGCCAACGTGCACAGAATCAAATCTGCCTGCTCCAAGGATTTTTAGAGGAGTTTGCCATTTAGTTGAATAGATTGCATGTTTCTAATTGAATCATACATCAAAATACAATTGAATACTGTAATTGGAACATTTCTATTCAACGCAAAGACCCATTTATTTTGTGACTTTCAAATAAGGTTCTTAGGTTTTCGAAGAAAAATAATCTCATACTAAAAGTATGAGCTAAATAAGTATAACGCGCATTGAAAAATCCCACTTAACATCCGGAATAACTGCTTTGAGGGCGCATTAATTTCATTTCCCGACGCACATTGAAACTCTTAATGGAGTGATTAGCCTCGAATTTTTTCAGTCATGGTTTTTTCGATATGCAATATTCCCTTTACTTTGCAGAGTGAATTGATGAATCTAATGTTAGAGATATGATGAAAGGACCGAAAATACTGCGTATTGGTCAGGCGGAAGAAAATGATATACGTTTCCTTGATTCCGATATTGGTGCAGCGCACGCTGAGATTTTCATTGACAACGAAGACAATGTATTCCTCACCGATCTTGGTTCACGCTCTCATACATTCGTGAATGGCAAATCAATTTCGGATCCTGTCATTCTTCAAGCGGGGGATAAGGTGCGATTTGGAGCTTCAGCGACTTACGATTGGGAGTACCATATTCATGGGCAGCTTAATGTGACTAAAGGAGAACCAATAAAGGTGTCAAAACCAATCTCAAAACCTGAATCTGAATTGAAGACGGCATCAAAAAAAAGTCAGGCACAAGAAGTTATAAAGGACACTATGAACCGCGACTTATGGATTATCCTTGGGGCAATTGTGTTTTTATTGTTCGTTTTGAACATTATCACTGGTTAGAAAAATTGTAGCTTTCAGCAAATTGTAGCCTATACTATTTTGGTGTGTGCGACAATTTGATACCTACGGTAATTAGTAACTCATAATTCATAACCAATTACTCCCAAGGCTTCACCACCACTTTCTTAAACTCCACATCTTTGAATTTCTTTTCAGCAATGCCGTTGTACTCTTTGATTAGGTTACCATTCCAATAGTACATAACACCCGGAGTATCTTTTGAGCTGCCGAGTGTCTTCCAAAATGTTACGACATCTAACACCAAATACGCGTATTCCGCACCTGCAAATGCAAAGAAATCTGGAATCAATTCGGCTTCTTCATCCATAAAAATAATACGTATTTCAGGGAATCCAGCAATTGATTTTTTCATTTTGGTGAGTTGCTTCGCGGTTTCCTTACAATGGTCACATCCCGGCGCAAAAAAACACAAGATTTTCTTGCCTTTGTCAATGTCTGGGAAGAGATTGCTAAACCCTGATTTCTTTGATTTTGGTTCTTTTACTACAGGGATAGTATCCTTCACTGTTTTTGAATTTGTGGAGGTGACAAGCGTATCCATCACCGTGGTTGCGGTGTCTGGCTCGTTGATTGTTCCATGAATAACAGGCATGACCTTGGTTTTCTGTTGGATAGGCCCAACCATAAAAATGGCCAATACAGAAGCCAAGATGATTGTCAATATCAAGAAATGATCAAACTTGTCTTCCTCTTTTTTACTCGCAACAAATAGATAGACCAGCATTCCCATGGCGAGTATGTTTTTTACTAGTGCTTGAACTGGTGTCATGGGTAATAATGCGCCAAAACAACCACAATTACCTTTGTTGCCAATGGTAATTATTTCGTAAGTAAGTTGCGATGAAAAAACGAACAACATGAGAAAAGATAGCGGCAAGACCAGTCGTTTGAAATAATGGGGTTGAAGCAGTCCGAAACCCAAAGCCAATTCACACCCAATTAAAATACGTGAAAAATACTGCGCAACAGATTCGTCGAAACCCATTGGAATCAATTGTTTCGCTTCAAAAGTCCCCAAAGCTAATGGAGCACTCGGATATAATTTTGCAATTGCTGACAAAAAGAACATGCCAGCGAGTAAAATGCGAAGGCCTAACTTTAAGGTTCTTAGAAGTTGTTCATTGTTCCCCATAATTCGAAGTTTTGAAATCGTTCGTGTGAAATTACAAATTTCTGAAGGGCTTTAGAAATTGAGAATTGTGAAATTTGTTACTGGTCTGTTAAAAAGAGCTGTCACTAAATTCGACAGCCCATAGCTTATTTGGTCGATTTAGATACTAAATTTCGATAAAAGTGCGCTTATCAAAGAGTTTAGATTAAGGTTTTGTATGATGCTTCTCTTTTAAAATTCCGCGGATGGAGAAGAGTAAAAGGATTGTTGCGATGCTCAGCACCGAAGCAAAACTCAAAATCCCCAATTCGTAATAATGCGCTCGGTTCATTTCTTTTTCAAATTTCTCTTTGGCCAAAAGTTCCTCGGCCAATTTAACTTTACGTAAATAAAGTCGGTGGTATTTGTAAAAAATACCAACAGC
>NZ_JBILQL010000163.1:0-3030 GCF_044373165.1 Flavobacterium sp. | reverse complement strand
TGGCTTCTCACCAATTACGTGGATTGTTTGCGCAGCATAAACAGCTGGAATGTTTTCCAGAGCTAATTTTTGGCTGCAACGGATGTAGCTATCCGTCCGTTCGCCTGCGTAACAGTGGGACATTTAGTGACCAATCTAAAAGATCTAATCAGACCGCCTTTTGCTAATTATGACGTTGTAGTCTATTTTGGCTGCGGGCTATTTTCTTTGCCGCTCATAGATCACTATGTCTTTAAACCCACAGGATTCCGATTTCCTACGTATCAGCTCAACATCGGAATTCCACTGGCCGATATAGCAGTTTCGACGCTATCGCTTCTTTTTTCGGTTTATTTACTTGGGCATATCATTTCATACGCTTCAAGTTTATTGACCGAAAAATCGATTGAGAGCTTTTTCGGAAAAGTAAGTAGTGCTATCATGATCTCAGCTATTAGTGATAGTTATGAAAAAAAAGAAATTATTTCATCTTTTATTTGGAGAAATTTCAAAGAATCTTTTAAAAAGAAAAATATAAAAACATCAATTTTAAGAATATTATTTTTGATACCTGTAATTCCAGTATTTATAATTATCAATTGGATTGGTGATTTTGATTATTATAAGTCAAGAATATCTCCAGAATCTTTCGAAAAGATACGCAGAAAAGGGAGAAATCTTTGCCTAGTAAACATCAGTTTATATAGCCACTGGTATAAAGATATAGAACATTATGTTATAAATCGATATCCAGTAGCTCTAAATAGAATGTATAACTACCTAGTTATTTCCGGCATATTTAGATCTCTTTCAATAATATTTTTGGCCTCAATATGGATGGAAACATACTTTTTAATCCACTATATTTTTACAGGACACTACCATATTACTATTTTATCTTCAGATGAAACTTTTGGCATAGAACGATTATTCTCTATAATTACTTTATACGTGATTTATGCATTTTCAGTTTCATCTTATATGAAATTTCAGCGGAGATACGCTGAAGAAGCGCTGTTCGCGTTTCTGCTCACCGATTGGCCCGACTGGATAGACAGCAAACTTCCGAGATCAGGCGTAGCTCGATATCAATCAGCCTCTATTGGAACAACTTCTGATGACGCGTCGGGCTAACACTCTCATTCATTTGTCGCGTGTGTATTTCTCACCAAATTTATATAAATGCCCATCCTCACCCCCGCCCACATCATCGCCGCAGCGGCAATCATCCTGAACATCTGGACGTTCATGCTGTTCGGCATCGACAAGTTGCGCGCGGAGGGTGGGGCTTGGCGGGTATCCGAAAGCAGTTTGCTATTCTGCGCATTGATCGGTGGCACGGCGGGGGCCTATGCCGGGCGCGCGGTTTTCCGGCACAAGACGCGCAAGCAGCCTTTTTCAGGCCAACTGCACGGCATTGCGATGCTGCAGCTTTTCGGCGGGGCGATGGCGGCGGGCTGGATGCTCGGCTGATCCCCCTCTCTCCTTTCGGGAGAGAATCTGCTTCTCCCCTATCGCCCACCTGCATAACCGGCTAGGCCCGCGGGCATGGCCGATCTTTATCTGAAATCGCTGGAATCCGAACGCCGCAGCCTGTGGGCGACCGCCCGGTTAAAGGGGCTGCCCAAGGATTCGCCCGAACGGATGCGCATCACGCAGATCGATGCCGATATCGCCGCGCACAAGGCCAAGGCCAAGACGCCCAAGCCATGACCGATACGCCCCACCCCACTACCGCCTATAAAATCCTGACTGCTGGCCAATGGGCGCATTTCCGCCGCCATGGGGTATTTCACGGCGCGCCGGTCGATCTGGACGATGGCTATATCCATTTGTCCGCCGCCGACCAGTTGCAGGGCACGTTGGACAAGCATTTTGCCGGACAAAGCGATCTGGTGATTGCCGAGGTTGATCTGGCCGCGCTTGGCGAAAGCGTGAAGTGGGAGGTTTCGCGCGGCGGCGCGCTTTTCCCCCATATCTATGGCCCGCTGCCCATGGAGGCGGTGCGGGGCGTGCGCGGCGCCTGACCGCAAGGCCCCTTTCCCGATCAGCACCAGGGGCGGCGGCCGCCCTGATACCAGCGGGCCAGCCCTTCATTGACCAGCACCCCGCCCAGGCTTTGCCCGCCGCGCGTCAATATGCGTAGCTTGCGGCCGAACCGGTCTTCATCACGATCGATGCGGGCGAGGCTGAACGGACCATTATTGACCAGCGCGTGCAGCCGGCGGGTCGCCTGTGCGCCCAATTGCGCCTCTGCCGGGCAGCGCGGCTGGCTGACCTCGGGCGTGTCGATATCGGCGATGCGGATCTTGGTGCCGCGATAATAAATCGTATCCCCATCGACGACGCAATTGGTGCGCGGGCCCGATGCACACAAGGTGAAGCGCGCGCTTTCCCGATCCTTTGCGACGGCGGCACGGGCCATGGCGGGGGCTTCCCCTATGGCGCCGATACTTAACGGCGCGAGGATCGCGGCCGCGATTGCCGCAATGACATAGCTTGGAACAAAGCGGTACGGCGCGCGCAAGGTCACACGCCGCGCCCGCAAAAAGCGCGTTATTCGGTTCAATTTCCACCACCCTTGCCGCGTAGGAGCGGCAATAACACCGGCTGGATAACCGGCGGTGCTGACCTGCTATGCCGATGGTAAAGTCAGGTCAACCGCCTGCCAAAAAGGGACGGGTCCGTTTCGAACAGGGCGGGGCCAAATCCGCGCGGTTATGGAGGGAAAGGCAGCGGCTGGCCTTCACAGCCGCGGGCGGGGCTGCCTAGCCGGGCCAAGAAAAGGCGAAGCTGTTCGTTCCCGAAACCATAGCGCCGGCATCAAAGCGGCGCTCGATAATGCGGCCGCGCCCCGCGCCATCGACCAGCACCAAGGTGCTGCACCTCGTGCCATAAACCGGCGCGTTGATGAAGATCGGCGCGCCCATATCGTCGCGCAGCTGCTCATCACGCAGCATGGCGAAAAGTGCGTCTTCGCCTTCACCGGCAGCAATCCAATCGGCCAGCGCGCGCTCGGCCGCCGTCCGCCGCGGCCATGGCTCAGCGGGA
>NZ_JBILQL010000073.1:0-12305 GCF_044373165.1 Flavobacterium sp. | reverse complement strand
ACGTATATTACCCTTTTCTCCACCGGTTTTCTTGGTATTTTACTTTGGTTTTTTCACGAATTCTCTTTGGCTATTCTTTTGGTTTTTGCCTTGTCAATGGCGACCTTTTCTTTCTTCGTTATACAGTATCGCGTCGAGCATTTTATTTATCGAAGGGTAAAAAAAATCTACGATGACGTTTCATTACTCGAATCGACTTCTTTCCGAAACCAACCTATTACTACCGATATGGCTACGTTAACCAAGCAAGTGAAAAAATTTGCAATGGATAAAAAGATGGAAATCGAAACGCTCAAAGTGCGTGAAGAATACCGTCGGGAGTTTTTAGGGAATGTCTCGCACGAATTAAAAACACCTTTGTTTACGGTGCAAGGCTATCTTTCTACTTTGTTAGACGGCGCAATGAACGATAAAAATGTTCGCAAAAAGTATTTGGAAAGAGCTGAAAAAGGCGTAGAGCGACTCATTTATATCGTGGAAGATTTAGACATGATTTCCAAACTCGAAATGGGCGATTTGAACTTGGAGCTTTCTAAATTTAATATGGTCGAACTCATCCAAAACGTGTTCGATTTATTGGAAATGAAAGCCGATAAAAAGAACATCATTCTCATGTTTGATCGAAAGTATAGTAAGCCTATCAAAGTTTTTGGGGATAAAGAAAAAATCCAGCAAGTGTTGACCAACTTAATCATGAATTCCATCAAATACGGTAAAGAGAACGGAACTACGGAAGTTACTATCGAAGATTTGGTTAACAACAAACTTATTGTTCGTGTGCGCGACAACGGCGAAGGGATTGAAAAACACAACCTTTCCAGAATTTTTGAGCGTTTCTTCAGAGTAGACAAAAGTGGTGCGCGCAGTGAAGGCGGTTCAGGCTTGGGATTGTCTATAGTCAAACACATCATCGAAGCACATGGAGAGAAAATTTATGTTGAGAGTGAGTTTGGTTCAGGCTCTGAATTCTCATTCACCATGGAAAAGTATAAATAACTGTTTCCAATTCACTGTTTCATTGGTTTTAGGAAAACCTTTGTACAAATCGATTTCCAGTAATTTTTCCGATTTAAATTCGTTTTGCTTGGCAAATGGCGCCATGCCAATTCTCTTAAATCTTTTGGCTAAATATTCTTGTTCAAACTGTCCTGGCGTTGGAATAAAAAATGCTTTCTTCTCTAATTTGGCCAAATCCATTACCGTTGTATAGCCTGAACGACTGAGCACTAATCTACTCTCGTTAAAAGCGGTTTCAATCTCATCCGAAGTCATGAAATTATAATAAGTAATGTGGTTTTGGATTTCCATTTTTTGTTCCGGTGCTACTTTCCCTTTGATAAAAATTATTTTCCCGTTGTATTTTTGAAGTTCTTCAATGAGTTTTTCTTCTAACATTGTTCGTTGTGGTTCCGGTCCGGATAAAATAACCATCAAATCATATCTAGTTGGCAACTCTTTTTTGGTCAAACGACTTAATGGACCAAGGTATTTCAGATTTAAAGAGCTGCTTTCCAAATGGCCTAATTTGCCCGTAAGAGTAGGCAGTTCTTTGTGATCGGGTATCCAACATTCCGTAAATTTTGCTATGAAAAACCGATGCAACTTACTCGAAATCCAGGTGGTTTTTCCCGATAACACATTCAGTTGATGTGTCATAAATACACTCGGCACTTTTTTGCTGTAAACACCCAAACGATTGTCGGAAATAATGCCTTTTAAATCGTATTCTTTTACCAAAGCTTTAACCCTTTTTTTCTCTACAAAAATCGCCTGAATCATTTTCGGACTGTTTTTGATGATTTTCCACTTGAAGTCTTTTTCATCTTTGGCATACTCAATCTCATAAGAGGGTAATGCTATCGTTAGAAGATTAGGAAATTCTTTTTGTAATAATTGCAAAGCCACACCGTCTGAAGCGATAATGGGAGTAAAGCCGTATCGTTGTAATTCACGGATAATCGGAATACAGCGAGTAGCATGACCCAAACCCCAATTTAATGGCGCAATCAATATGTTTTTAGAAGTTGTTTTCAAGTTGGGAAGTTACGGTTTTAACATTGCAAAGTAAAAAAGATTTCGGATAGTTTATATTTCCTTAATTTTACCAAAAAATTAAATCTGTGGGCAGTAAGAATAAATTAAAGCGATTCAAGGAAAACGAGACCTTTCAAAATGTTTTCCAACCAACGCGGGAAGAAGTTGTAGGTGGCGAATTTGCATTGAAAGGCAAATGGAATAGTGAATTTTTTAAAAATGATAATCCTGTCATCATCGAATTAGGCTGTGGTAAAGGCGAATACTCTGTGGGTTTAGCCGAAAGATATCCGGATAAAAACTTTGTAGGAATCGATATTAAAGGGGCTCGATTTTGGCGCGGTGCTAAAACGGCAGTAGAAAGCGGCATGCACAACGTAGCTTTTGTTAGAACGCAAATCGAACTCATTGATGGAATTTTTGCCGATGGCGAAGTCTCAGAAATTTGGATTACGTTTCCCGATCCGCAAATCAAATACAAACGCACCAAACACCGAATGACCAATAGCGAGTTTTTGAAGTTGTACAAAAGAATTTTAAAACCCGATGGTGTAGTAAACTTGAAAACCGACAGCGAATTCATGCACGGTTATACTTTAGGATTGTTACATGGCGAAGGTCACGAGGTATTGTATGCCAACCATCATGTGTATAAAAATGAAGGCGCACCCGAGGAAGTAATCGGGATTCAAACCTTTTATGAAAAACAATATTTGGAAATCAACAAAGCAATTACGTATATTCGTTTCAAAATCAAATAGATGTCCTTTATTTTGCCTCTTGTCTTAGGGTTTTGCATTGCTTTTTTGGCGGTTATTCTTCCGGGTTTAATCAACATGACAGCGGCCAAAATCAGTTTGCAAGAAGGTAAAAACGAAGCGATTAGCTTTGCAGTAGGCGCTTCAGTAGTAGTGTTTGTTCAAACTTTCATCGCTGTTTTATTTGCCCGATTTATTAGCCAACACCAAGAAATTGTGGCTACTTTACAGGAAATAGGCATTTTTATTTTTACCGGATTGAGTATCTATTTTTTCTGGATAGCCAAAAAGCCTAAGAAGATTAAACCGGAAGCCAAAATCAAAGGCAAGTCCAACCGATTTTTTTTCGGAATGTTACTGTCAATGCTCAATTTACTGCCAATTCCTTTTTATGTATTTGCCAGCATGGGTTTAGCGGCCTCGGGTTATTTCAGTTTCGATAAAATACCGGTTTCAACTTTTGTGAGCGGAGTGGTTTTAGGTTCTTTCAGTGTTTTTTACTTGTATATTGTTGCTTTCAAAAAAATTGAAAAAAAGACCGAATTCCTGATGCAGAATATCAATATTGTAATCGGCTCTGTAACCACTTTTATGGCCATTGTAACTTTAATCAAACTCCTTTACGATTAAAATGGAAGACAATTTCTTCGAAAGAGTGTACGATGTTGTCCGACAAATTCCCGAAGGTAAAGTCACTTCCTATGGCGCTATTGCCAAAGCGTTAGGCTCGGCTCGCTCTGCCCGAATGGTCGGCTGGGCGATGAATGCCAGTCACGGACACCAAGATGTTCCGGCACACCGCGTAGTCAATCGCATTGGGGTGCTTTCCGGAAAACACCATTTCGACGGTACCAATTTGATGCAACAATTGTTGGAAAACGAAGGAATAGAAGTCATCGACAATCAAATAGTCGATTTTGAAAAGCATTTTTGGCAGCCGGAGGTTAAGCGATTGTAAGCGATTTTACTCCAGCAAACAAACCGTAAATTTCGTCCCGTTTTCGCCATTTTCAAAAGCCAAATAGCCACCGTGCGCTTCAATGATGTTTTTGGATAAAGTCAGCCCAATGCCCGCGCCTTCTTTTCGAGTGGTAAAGAACGGCAGGAAAATTTTATCTTCAATTTCGGGTTCAATGCCGGCGCCGGTATCGCTAATCATGATGTAAAGACGTTTTTCTTTGAGTTCAGCGCTAATGCTGATTTCTCTTCGGTCTTTTCCTTCCAAAGCATACATGCTGTTGGTTAGCAAATTGATCAGCACTTGCTCCATTTGATTGCGATCTACTGTAATCCATCGTTTAAAGTTCAGTTGGTTGACCACAGCAATGGAGTCCTTTTTGAACAAAGGCTGCATGATTTGCAAACAGCTTTCCACCAATTCCGATAGCTCTGTTTTTTCTTTTTTAGGCGATGGCAACATGGCGAGTTTTCGATAGCTTTCTACAAATTCCTGCAGGTGATTACTGCGGTTGTGCATCGTGGCTACGCTTTGTTTGATGTCTTCCAAATCTTCGGCCGACAAACTTTCTTGTTGGACCAATTCGTTTAAATTTTGCGAAAGCGACCGAATCGGCGTCAGCGAATTCAACAGTTCGTGTGAAATGACTTTCATCAAATTTGTATGTCTGAAAACATTTTTGCTAATTGTAGAAGAGGCAAAAATTTCTTATTTTTTTTTGTATTATTGCAAGCTCTTAAGCATAAATAAAAATTAAATAATTATGTTTTACAACACAAATTTTATCAGGTTTATTTTAATTTTTAGATTACTTTTTAATGAATAAGTTATTTTTTATATTCCTTTTTTGCTCAATAAATTTATTTTCTCAAAACTTTGGTTATGATAAAGTTTCCATCGAAACTGGTTTAGGATATAGTATTCCAATAAACAACAAATCTTCAGATGGAAGTGGTCAATTTGCTTCATTTTCAAATATCAATATTGGTGTTCGCTATATGTTCAATCAAAAGTGGGGTATTAAAGGTGATTTTAGTTATGATTCTTTTAATTATAAAGATAAAGGCAGCAATCATTATAGAGTAAATTTAGCTGCATATTACAATGTGGGAGATTTTTTTGATTTAAATAATATTTCAAATCAGAGTGTTGCATTATATTCTCATTTTGGGGGAGGTATAACTTATAACAATTCTTATATTAAGGAAGTTCAAATCGGTTACATCCCCGGTTGGGAAAGACAAATTAATGTAACTTTTGGATTATCTCCAAGATTCAGAATAAACGATCATATTTCTATTTTAACTGATTGGACAAATATAATTGCTATGAGACAACATTTTTATTATAGTGGAGAGGAAATAGTATCTGGTGGAAAAATTGGAAAAATTGGATTTCATATGACTTTTAACTTAGGAATTTCTTTTTCAATAGGAGAAAATGTTGATCATGCAGATTTTTATTAATATAAATAGATTTTTTTCTATATATATCCTCTAAGCTATGATTTGCAATTATTGTGCTAAATAAAATACCAATCAGGGAAATTTGGCTGGGAAACCTGACACACCCATTTGAACTGTAAAACAATTAGATTCTTAATTGATTCATACAAAAACAAAAAAGTTGAATGACACTTGAAGGTGATTATGAATCAAAAGAAAGTTTAAACCCAACTTCAACATCTGCAAAAAATTAAAAATCCCAATTTAACTTCAAGTATTTATTTTGTAAATAAAGCTACAAACTTGGGCGTTCTTAGTAAAAAATTAGTTAAACAATAAATGATTAAACATCTATAAATTTTAAAGTTTATAAAAAAAGCTATTTCAAAAAAGAAGTAGTTTTTTATAATGCTTTGTATGAAGTTAGAATTGGTAGACTAGGAATTCGAATTCATTAAACCTAATTTAGTTTTGTTTGAACAAAACTAAAAAACTAGAAAGCCAAACTAAGTTTTGCTTGAACCAAACTAAAAAACTAGAAAGCCAAACTAAGTTTTGTTTGAACAAAACTAAAAAACTAGTAAGCCAAACTAAGTTTTGCTTGAACCAAACTAAAAAACTAGTAAGCAAAATTAAGTTTTGCTTAAACATCGTCTGTTATTATCATATTCTTTACAAATAGTACTTTTTAGATACAATATGTTAAAATTTTAATAATTTTTATAAATTATTATCTTCTTGGAATGCTTTTTGAATAATTATTAACAATTGTAATAATTATTGTGCAACCATTAAAATCTAGAAATCATGGCCAGAAGAAAATTAGGCAGAGTTTTAGACCTTGAAAAAGGCAGAAAAAGAGTAGCAGGCGTAAAAAGTATTGACCCTACTTTAGATTTGGGCAACGACATTACCGTTGAGAACTACGAAAAGCAAGTAGAAAAAATGGAAGAAAACCTTGCGGCCTATAACACTGCATTGAGCACCGTAGACATGGAAATACATTTAACATTTTTGTTAAAAGATTAAAATGCCAGTTCTCACGATACTGGCATTTTTTATTTTATAAATGTACCAAACCACAAAGTGTATCATTTTAATCAATAAAGGTTAGGTAGTTTGATACGGTTTTTGTATCTTCGAAATATAAAATATTAAAATGATACAATATGAAAGTCGTTATATACTCTAGGGTTTCAACAAATAGTCAAGATTACAAAAGACAAACAGAGGAATTGTTAGATTTCTCAAAAAATATGAATTATGAGGTTCTAAATATATTTGAAGAAAAGATTTCTGGAGGAAAAACAAATGAGGAGCGACCAGAACTAATAAAAATGATTAACTATAACAAATCTAATAAAATCGATAAAGTTCTTTGTTGGGAGTTAAGTAGATTAGGAAGAAATACTATTGAGGTTCTTAAAACAATTCAGTTGCTAAATGAAAATTGTATTTCTCTTTATATCAAAAACCATAATATTGAAACATTGAATGATAAATGTGAAATAAATCCAATGTCCCAATTCTTAATTCAAATCCTTACTTCTGTTAGTGAGATGGAGAAAACTCAAATCAGACAAAGAATTAAATCAGGTTATGAGAGTTATAGAAAGAATGGTGGCAAAGTTGGTAGAAAAGAGGGATTTAAGAAAGATGTAGAAACTCTATTAACAGAACACAAGGACGTTGTAAAATTATTGAAACAAGGATATTCAGTAAGAAAGACAATGAAACTAACTGATAAAAGTAGCGGAACTATTCAAAAAATTAAAAAACTAATTTCAGAATAATATGAGCACCTCAACTAAATATAATCAACTTATGATTAAGATCGAAAATGACTTAATCTTATTAAAAAGGAAACTCAAAAAACATCAAACCGATTTTAATAAGAACCCTCATAATTGGGGGTTTATTGGTGACCTTGAATATGTCAGTAATGAGGTTGATGAGGTTGTGAATTTTTTAAGATAAAGTTATGATTTCTAACATTGCTTTATCAAGAAATAATCTAAATAATTATTACCTTTGTCCCACAAAATTATGTGAGTAACTGATAATGTTTTGAATCAAAAAATTACACTCATTATTACACTCTAAAAAAATAAAGTAACACAAATTGCTGATAATAAATTGTTTATAATGAATTATTATCTTTGCAATCTAAATTCAGTTTAAATAAAAGAAACTGAAAGATTTAAATCGCAATACAAAATGAAATTGGATAGAAAAGAAATTTTGACTGCTTTGGAAACCATTACCATTGCAGGCGAAGGGAAAAATATGGTGGAAAGCGGTGCTGTAAAAAATGTGCTGACTTTCGGTAACGAGGTAGTGGTAGATTTAGTAATTACCACGCCGGCCATGCACATCAAAAAACGCGCGGAAGACGATATCAAAAAATTAATCCATGATAAATTTTCACCGGATGCCGTGGTGAAAGTTAACATCAAAGTGGAAACGCCCGAGCAAAATCCGAATCAAATAAAAGGCAAAGCCATTCCGGGTATCAGTAATATTATAGCCGTTGCCTCAGGCAAAGGCGGAGTAGGAAAATCTACAGTAACGGCAAACTTAGCGGTGACTTTGGCCAAAATGGGCTTCAAAGTCGGTGTCTTAGATGCCGATATTTACGGGCCAAGCATGCCGATCATGTTTGACGTGGAAAACGAAAAACCGCTTTCTATTGAAGTGGACGGCAAATCGAAAATGAAACCCATTGAAAGCTACGAAATCAAATTGCTTTCCATCGGATTTTTTACCGCTCCAAGTCAGGCGGTAATTTGGCGTGGTCCAATGGCTTCTAAGGCTTTAAACCAAATGATATTCGACGCCGCTTGGGGCGAACTCGATTTCATGCTAATCGATTTACCTCCGGGAACAGGTGATATTCACTTGTCGATTATGCAATCTTTACCTATCACAGGCGCAGTGGTTGTAAGTACACCACAAGCGGTTGCGTTGGCCGATGCTAAAAAAGGTGTTTCTATGTTCTTGTCCGACAGTATCAACGTTCCGGTATTAGGTATCATCGAAAACATGGCGTATTTTACTCCTGAAGAATTGCCTAACAACAAATATTACATCTTCGGTAAAGAAGGCGCGAAAAATTTGGCAGCCGATTTAAATGTACCGTTTTTAGGCGAAGTGCCATTGGTACAAAGCATCCGTGAAGCCGGTGATTACGGTCGTCCCGCAGCCTTGCAAACCGCTTCGGTAATCGAAAATGTATTTGAAACAATCACCCGAAATATAGTACAGGAAACGGTAAATCGCAATGAAAGTTTGCCACCGACGGAAGCGATAAAAATAACTACTATGGCTGGCTGTTCGGCTGTGAAAAAATAAATTAATTTGAAGATTTGAAAATTTGAAGATGACCGTTCATTTTCAAATTTTCAAATTCTCCAATTTTCAAATTAAAAAGTATGACAAACGATGAATTAATTACCAACATTGAAAAAGCCCTCAACGAAATCAGACCGTTTCTGAATTCCGATGGCGGCGATATCAGCTTGGTTTCCGTAGAAGACCAAAAACACGTTAAAGTGCGTCTTCAAGGCGCATGTACGTCTTGCAGTTTAAGCGTGAGTACCATGAAAGCCGGTGTGGAAACCACCATCAAAAAGTACGCACCGCAAATAGAAACCGTAGAAAACATAGCTTAACAAGCGCATTTGCTTTTTAGGAGTTGGGCGTTCCCCTGCGGGTCGGGCTTTTCGCAAGTACAAGGTACTTTGCTTCAATCCCTAACGCAACTATAGCTTGGTATGACAAAAATCATAAAATATAAATTCAAGGTTAAAGACCTTAGCGCCTTAGAACCTTAGAATCTCAGAACCTCAAAAAATGATTGAAACAGATATACTGATTATCGGAGCCGGACCAACAGGTTTATTTGCTGTTTTCGAAGCCGGATTATTAAAATTAAAATGCCATATCATTGATGCTTTGCCACAACCCGGCGGGCAGTTGGCCGAATTATATCCCAAGAAACCTATTTACGACATTCCCGGTTATCCCGAAGTATTGGCGGGCGATTTGGTGACCAATTTGATGGAGCAAATCAAACAGTTTCAACCCGGATTTACTTTGGCAGAAACGGCTGAAACCATCGATAAGTTAGACGACGGAACATTTATCGTGACCACTAATAAAGGAACAAAACACCATGCTAAAGCCGTGGCTATTGCCGGTGGATTGGGAACTTTTGAACCCAGAAAACCCGAAATCGAAAACATTGCTTTTTACGAAGAAAAAGGGGTAGAGTATTTTGTAAAAGATCCGGAGTTGTTCCGCAACAAGAAAATTGTAATTGCCGGCGGCGGTGATTCTGCTTTGGATTGGAGTATCTTTTTAGCCGATGTGGCTTCGGAAGTGACCTTAATTCACCGCAGAAATGAATTCCGTGGCGCTTTGGATTCGGTGGAAAAATTACAAGAATATAAAAAGTTAGGATTGGTCAACTTGGTCACACCGGCTGAAGTGATTCGCTTACACGGAAAAGACCATTTAAACGCCATTACCATTAACAAAGACGGTGAAGAGCTAACCCTTGAAACCGATTATTTTATTCCGCTTTTCGGTTTAACACCAAAGTTAGGGTCTATCGCCAATTGGGGATTGGAAATAGAAAAGAATGCGATTAAAGTCAATAATGCTCTAGACTACCAAACCAACATCGACGGCATTTATGCCATTGGTGATGTGAACATCTATCCGGGCAAATTAAAACTCATTTTGTGCGGATTCCACGAAGCTACCTTAATGTGTCAAAGTGTATACAATCGCTTAAATCCGGGCAAACGTTATGTGCTGAAATACACCACTGTTTCGGGAGTAGACGGCTTTGACGGTACTCGAAAAGAAGCGGAAAAAGCAGTAGTAAAATCGATTGAATAATGGCGCAGGATATCACTATTAAAATCACCGATCGTGACGGCGTTACACATGAAGTGCAAGCGCCAACCGACATGAATATGAATATAATGGAATTGGTTCGTTCCTATGAATTGGCTCCCGAAGGTACCATCGGAATTTGCGGTGGTATGGCCATGTGTGCTTCTTGCCAATGTTATATTTTAAATGATGTGCCGTTGCCGGAAAAAAACCCGGACGAAGAAGCCATGCTTTGGGAAGCTTTTAATGTGAAAGACAATAGTCGTTTAGGTTGTCAGCTTCACCTCACAGAAGAAATGGACGGACTTGAAATTGAATTGGCTCCGGAGCGTTAGAAAAATAAAAAAGGCGAGATGTAATCTCGCCTTTTTAGGTATTTGGTCAACTTATTCTTTTACAAATTGAAGCGTTCTTGAAGCGTTTTCTTTGGTAATTTTTAAAAAGTAAACACCTTGTGATAAAGACTGGGTATCAACTATTAAATCAGCTTCAGACACTATGGTAACTTCTTTAATTAGCTGTCCTAAAGTATTGTAAATGGTAAACGAATCCGGTAGTTCATCATTCACCGAAAGGATTACAAAATCATTAGCAGGGTTTGGATACAATTTGATTTGATTTAATCCGAATTTTGGGGTACTTAACGGTGCTTGGCAACCCAGAGAAGCACCCAAAGTATTTCTTCTGGGGGAATTTTGCATTACCGCTAACATTCGAGCTTTTTGATTTAAGGTGAAAATATTCATACAAGCATCGTTAGTGTAATCCATGTAGTTTTCTACCATATCAACTCCTGCCGCAGAAGGACAAGAATCGTAGATTGTTAAACAGTCATAATTTTCCCAACCGGCTGCTGGGGTGTCCGCACAAAAATCATTGTTATTCGTGCAATTAATAACACCTGCTACTTGCGAGCCACCATCACCCCAAATATGTCTTAAACCTAAACAATGTCCGATTTCGTGAGTTGCGGTTCTTCCTTGGTCGTAACCGTTGAAATAGGTGCCTTGATTTGGCGCTTCTACAGATGAACCAAAACAGCGATAGTCTATAATTACTCCATCGGTAATGTCATCTCCACCATTAACATTTAGTCCGCCCAAACCTGAATTACTTGGAAATTGAGCGTACCCTAATACGCCGTTTAAATTGCCGCCAAATTGACAAACCCAAATATTAAAATATTGATTGGGATCCCATTGGGTTTGAGGTTTTAAAATGGTTTCCACATTGTTTTCGTTCCAAGTAACGTTACCTAAGTTTACGCGATTGATACCATTCGTGGCCGCCCCGTCAGGATCTCTTTGGGCCAAACAAAACTCAATTTCAACATCTGCTCCAACCGGGTTATTGTTGAATCCGGGAGTGTTTAACAGTCTTCTGAAATCTTGATTTAAAACAGTAATTTGGGAGATTACTCTGGCATTTGAGATATTTTGGGCCGTACCTACCGTTTGTCCGCTATGAATTACATGAACTACAACCGGAACAGTAATAACAATATTAGCATTTCTTCCGCTGATTAATCTCTCTTGGATTTCAGCAACCTTAGGCGCTATCCATTGTTCAAAAGCTTCGGTGGTAGCTCTGTTAGGGTTATTCGTTTTTAAAAAGTGTTCGTACTCGTCTGTAACACATCTTACAGTACCGTTTGAAGGGTTAATACTTTTTAAGGAAGTACCAAAAACAGTTCGTTCTTGATTGTTTTGATTTTGCGCAAAAAGCAAAGTGCTGAACAATAATAAAGTAAATTTCTTAAACATATTCTAGTGGTTATTGAAGTAATAATAAATAAGGTTGCTAAAGTAAGCATTTATGAATTATTACTGATTATTATAAAAATTAACTTTTAAGGTCTTAGTTGTTAAAAATGTATGAGTTACAATCCCAACTTTTCTTTGGCTAAAGGCAATATCCTTGACACAAATTGCGCATACGCCAGCGTGGAAGGATGCAAACCATCCGTTGCTACAAGTTCCGGTTGTAACAGCCCAAGTCTTGTGATGTCGGTTATAGTCACAAATGAGATTCCGTTGCTCTCACAATAGTCTTGCGCAAAGGCATTGTATTGATTGATCCCGGTTGAAATAAATGCGGAGCCTTGACCAAATGGAGTGTAAGCATAATCAGGGATAGAAATTACAATCACTTTGTTTTGATTGCCTCCGGCTTTAGCAATAGCGGTATGAACCAGTTCAGGAAATTCTT
>NZ_JBILQL010000134.1:0-3060 GCF_044373165.1 Flavobacterium sp. | reverse complement strand
ACTGGTTGGATTTTGTTTTAAGAAAGTAGTGGTAATCACTTCAACAGGAACAGGGTTTTCCAGTCGTTTGACGGCTTTTAGGGTGCCGGAGATGACTACTTCATCCAATTGTAATTCCTCTTTTTCTGTTTTAGGCAAAGAGTCCGTTTTTGTTTGAGCAAAAGCATATTGAGTAAAACAGAAGAGTAAGAATATGATTTTTTTCATTTATAAATAAAAAATTTAGACAAAACTAAAAATTAATTTTGATTAACACAAATAAAATCGGCTTGCTATTTCAACAAGCCGATTAATCACTAATTTAACCAAAAACCAAGTGATTTAGTCGTGAAAAACTGCACGACTATTACTATTCTCGTAAAACTGTTTTGGGACAGGAAAAGGGTCTTTATCGCTGAAGAAGCCGTCTTGTAAGTCCATAAGTTCATCAGCAGTGCAAATGGTACTTTCGAGTTGCTTTCTAATTTCAGGTTCATTCATCTTAATTCCAATAAAGACTAACTCGTTTAATCTATCGCCAAAATCTAACGACCAACGTTCTTCAATAATTTCTTGATTGTCTACAAAATTTTGAAACTTTATACGTTCAGAAAACGGCATGCTTGCCCACCAAACTCCAGCACCTTCTGATTTTATTGAGCCGCCAGCTTGAGACCAGTTTAGTGCTTGATCGGGTCTGGAAGCAATCCAAAACAATCCTTTACTTCTGATTATAGTGGTTGGAAAATTGGAAATAAATTCCCAAAAACGATACGGATTAAATGGACGATGATCTCTAAAAACAAACGACGTTATACCATATTCCTCGGTTTCAGGAGTATGAATTCCTTCTAGTTCTTGTATCCAACCAGCTGAAACTTCAGCTTCTTCATAATTAAATAAACCTGTATTTATAATTTCCTTAGGTTGAATTTTTCCCATTTCTGAATGGATGATTTTGGCAACAGGATTTAATTTTTTTATTGATGCTTCAAGTAATTCTAATTCAGTTTTGGTAACTAAATCGGTCTTGTTTAAAATAATGACATTGGCAAATTCTATCTGGTCAACCAAAAGGTTTACAATAGTTCTTTCGTCATTTTCTATGTCTGATGCATTTATTTCTTTCAACGTTTCGGCACTACCAAAATCTTTGAAAAAGTTAAAAGCGTCAACAACAGTAACCATGGTGTCGATATAGCTAAAACGCGACAAATCGATATTTTCTTCTTCGTTTACAAAAGTGAACGTTTGAGCAACGGGAATAGGTTCAGATATTCCAGTACTTTCGATAAGTAAATAATCAAAGCGATTTTCTTTAGCCAATTTTTCAACCTCAAGCATTAAATCTTCACGCAGTGTGCAACAAATACAGCCGTTGCTCATTTCTACTAATTTCTCTTCGGTTCTAGACAAAGTGTTTTCGGCTTTCACTAAATTGGCATCAATATTTACTTCGCTCATGTCGTTGACAATGACGGCAACTTTTAATCCTTCTTTGTTATGAAGAATATGATTGAGTAAAGTGGTTTTTCCGGCACCAAGAAAACCTGATAAGACGGTTACGGGAAGTTTTTTCATGGATAGATATTTATTGTTTTTTATCGGTCATCTTTAATTCACATATCTTCATTATGGTTTGCATGCATTCTTGTTTTGCTCATTTCATAGTTATGATTGAGCATATTCTGCTTCAAATAGTTTAGGATTATTTTCAAAATTTATTTCTTCATTAACTTGGTACCAAATCGAAGCTGCTTCATTTTTTTCGTTGTAAGCAGGCGTAAAAACATCTACTAATTGCGTAAATTCATTAGGCATTAACGAATGAATATTCCCTACTGTAGAAGTTAAAATGCTAATATTTCCTGGCATCAGAATTTCTTTTTTTGTCTCTTCAAGTACACACGATTTTAAAGTAAAGGTTTGTCCATTGTATGATTGCGTTTTAGTTTTTTCGAGTTCTTTGTGAAGGGTATAATTTTTCACCAAAGCATTTCCGGTAACCATATTGATGACACCGCACATATCAGGATGGTTATGGTGTGAGATGTATTCTCCTTTTTCAAATTGCAATAAAGACACTTGAAAATTAAATTCTTTGTGAAGCAAAGAATGTTCAAACCAGTTTTTATTTTTATCTACATATCCTGTAAACTCTTTTTTTACGTTTTCATATTCTGGAAAATTACACTGTAGCAAAAGTGCTTGTACAGCTTTGATGTATTCATTTTGGTTCCAAGTAGGCTCATATTGTTTACTGGCTAATTTGGTTACTTGTGATAGAAATGCATCCCAATTCAGTCCGGGATTTATTTTTCTTCCTTGAAATAAATTAGATTGTTGGGCAAATGTACTTATCGAGTTGATTTGTAAGGCTATACCGGCAAATGCTAGTGCGCTCATCTTTATAAATTCTCTTCTTTCGTTATTGCTGTCCATAATCTGCAGAAATTAATGACTTAGAGGTTGTTTGTGATATTTGTAATTAATACTGTGACCTATAATCAAACCAATCCCACCTATTAGCATGCCTTCAAAATGAGTGTGCAAAACTATTTCAATCATCACACTTGTCAGAACAATCAAAATAGAGGCACCTAAAATTATTTTGACCGCTTTTGTTGATTGGCTCATAAGTATTTTAGAAGTGGTAAATAGTGCAATCGAACAAAATAGAATGTCGATCCAAATACTTTTAAAAACACTCATGGGAACTATGGCGAAAAGTGGAACAATCAAACAATGTATTAAACATAATGTTGCACCCGAAAGGCCTAATACATCGTATGGTTTTGTGATTTTATACTTCATTTTTATACCTTTGTTATTGCAATTGTGTTGCAAATATATAAATATTTTAATTAACGCAACATTGTTGCAATAATATTTTATGAAACAGTCCAGAAATACTACAGCAAAAGCAACCATCTTGAATACATTGGAAAATGCTAATGCCGCATTATCACATGCTGAATTGCTAACGTTAGTCCAGGGTGTTTGTGATAGAGTTACTATTTACAGGGTTCTTGACCGATTGGTTAAGGAAGATAAGATTCATAAAGTAATCACTAATGATGG
>NZ_JBILQL010000145.1:0-3077 GCF_044373165.1 Flavobacterium sp. | reverse complement strand
CTGGGCGGAATTTGTGTTACCGAAACTACGATGTCAATTCGAGCTACTCGGTAACAGCCATTGTTGTTTTCTACCCTAACATAAACACTAGCGTTACCGGAAGTGTAGGCGATAGGATTGGTGATTTGTGCCGTAGTGATTTCGTTTTCAGCCGCATTAAGAGAAGTGAAATAAGTAAAGGTTTCATTTTGATAATTCGCCGAAATCACATCGTTTTTTTGCGTTAAGTTGAATATGGAAATACCATCGGTATCATCATCACATTGTTTGAGGGAAATAGGAGTAGTAACTACAGGTAAAGCATAAGTTGTTAGTATGGCCGCATCAGAATACAATCCGCAACTGTTACCGTTTTTATTCAGAAAAACACGGTATTGGTAGCCCACCATAGCCGGTGAAACATTCGAAACTGTTAATGTTGCTGTAGTAGTGCCACTGTAAGTTGAATTATTGGTCAAGTTTGTCCAAGTCAAGCCATTATCGGTAGACAGTTGCCATAAATAGCTATCTACTGCTACAGACGTTAGTGTAAATACAGCCGATTGTAATTCACAGGTTGTCACATCTTGCGGTTGTACCGAAATGGAAATTGGTGCTGAAATAGTGTAATTTCCATTGGGAACACCGTAGCCGCTTGCGCTTAATACTAAACCTTCTCCGGCCATGGTTACCGGTGTGTCACCTAGAATACCATCGCTGTTTTCGTCTGTAAATCCGGCTTCCGTAACATCAAAGCATCCGTCATCATCACTGTCTAATTCTACATAGTTGAAAATACCATCGCCATCTGTATCTGCTACAGTGTAATTGATTGTGCCACTATCCGGATTAGTTTCTAACGAATTGGCAATACCATTACTTCCAACCGGGCTTGTGGTTATTCCATTGGTATTGTTGCTGTTACTCGGACTTCCCGATTCGATGATGTCGAAAATCCCATCGTTATCGCTGTCCATATCCAAATAGTTAGGAACGCCGTCATTGTCTTCATCATCGGGTGTGATTCCTGCTCCAAAAATATCATCTATCCCGTCGCGATTTGCATCTACTCCGGATAATGCGGTGAAGTTAACACCTTGCGATTCTACATAATCAGGAATCGTATCATTATCACTGTCAAAATCGTTTTGATCCGGTACGCCATCATTGTCAGAATCTTTAAGGACACAAGTTGCAATCAAACGCAAGGCAGCTCTACTGCTGTTGGAATCCACTAAATTAATGTTGGTAATTGTAATCGAATTGATTAAGTTTCCTTTGATAGAAAATGTGCCAGTACCAGGAGGTAAAGCAATGTTGTCATTCAAGCGGAATCGAATTTCAAAAGAAGAATATTGGGTAACACCACTTTCAAAAATGCCATCGTAATTGGTGTCAATTAGAATTTGGTCATTAGGATTTAATACGGTAAGTGTTTTGTTAATCGGGCATTTAATTCTGAATTCAGTCGATGCCGTAAAGTAATCACTGCTAGCAGCTATTGTAGAATATTCCACTGCCATGCTGATTGGATTGTTAAAAGTAGCGGTATAACTTACACTATTGTTTTTTCCGGTGGCAGCTTCAGTGACAAAGTTTCCCGATGCATCACCTGTAATCGGAGTAGCCGACGGTGTTCCGGTGCCTGTAAAACTCAAACTTCCAATAAAAGGATTAATATAGTCTCCCACAAACACAGACCCCAAGTTAGTATTGGTTAGATTGACTCCCAAATCGCCATAAGATTCAGTACAGTTGGTAATTCCGTCGTTATCATTATCAGCATCTACGTTGTTGATGATACCATCATTTTCATCATCAGTCGGACAAGAACTTACCGGGATTTCATTAGAATTGATAGGTAAGGTACAACTTGATATGGTAGCAGAAACATAGTAATATCCTGGGCCCAAAGCCGAAGGTGTATAACTGCTGTTGGTGGCACCGACTATAGGATTGCCGTTAAAATACCACTGAAACGTGTCAAACGGACTCAATGTATTAACCGAAAGTACCGTATTGGGAATACAGCTTAATTGGTTAGGATCCAATTGCGTGAAAGAAACTTCGGGTTCAAAAGTAAATCCCGAGTAGTAACCCCCAAAAGTAGCAGCGCCACTGGAACCGTAAGCAGCCAAATATAACTCTTGGGTTGAGAAAACAGAAACATTTCCACTTAGTCCGGTGATAACATAAGTTTCATAGTCAACATTCCCTTGAACTGCAGTCGGACCGTTTACGTTGGCGATAACGGATAAAGCGGCCAAAGAGTAGGGAGTGCCATCGATAACAAAACTCAGAGTAGCACCAACTTTGGTGACTATAGTTACTCTTCCGGTAAATTGACGAGAACCTACATAATCAATTGCAGGAATATTATCAATGATTCTTGGGGTTTGACAGCTCAGTGGCGGTACAAAGAACAATTCCTGATTGCGCTGGTCGGTAGCACCGTTATCACCTATGCTTTGGTAAGCGAATACCTTTTGACTGGTTTGAACGTACAAATTTCCCGCGGCATCAAAATTAGAACCGTCTAACACCAAATAATCTCCGGCATTGATGGTGAAATTGGGTGTGGTTGCACCGGATAAAAACACTTCGGTATTGTCTGTATCGGCTACTAAGAGTACTGTTTCCACGGCATCTATACCGGTACTTTTTATAAAAATGTATTCTGTATTGCTAATTCTTTCTAGGGGAACAATTTGATCAAAGCCCAAGTCAAGATTTCCCTGTGCATTACTGCCTCCAAAGGAGCCACAATTCAAGGCAATGGGTTTGTCTGAAGTAACAAGCGCGCCTATAAGTCCGGCACGATTCGGATCGTGTGGTCCTTGTACAGTCATCACATAACTTTCGCCACTGTTGAGTACTATGCTGAAAGGTGCATCTCCGGTACCGCTGTTAACCGGTTGAATGTCGGTCCCGAAATCACTAAAGTTAATGGTGGTATTGTTCTCGGTGGCTAAGACTGAAATGAAGGTGGAATGAATGTCGAAATAGTTGGCGACTTGCAAATTCGTCAAAGCGCCGACTCTGAAATGCGTGCCCAAGGAAGCTTTTCCTTTAGAAACCAATTGTCCGGCTTGATTGCC
>NZ_JBILQL010000075.1:0-11905 GCF_044373165.1 Flavobacterium sp. | reverse complement strand
GCCGTAACCATAGCCGTAACCATAGCCGTAACCGTAAGCGTAACCATAACCGTATCCATAAGTTTTTCTCCAAACAGTATCGTTGAGTAAAACGGCCATATTAGGTAATTTTTTATCGGTGTAGAAGCTTTCGGCAATTTTCAACAATCGCTTGTCTAAATAGTTGGCTCTCATTACATAGATAAAAGAATCCGCATATTTGGCCACTAATAAAGTATCGGTCACCAAACTCACAGGTGCGGTATCTACAATAATATAGTCGTATTCTTTTTTCAATTTAGCGAATAATTCATCCATTTTCGGACTCATCAATAAATCGACCGGATTAGGCGGAATCACTCCAGAAGGAAGTACATAATAATTATCGAAATTGTCCAACTTAACAATAAAATCGCTAATGTTTTCATTTTGTTTGGCCAAAAAGTTGGTCAACCCTTTTTCAGGGATGTTCACATACTTATCGATTTTTGGATTACGAATATCCAAACCAATCAATAACACTCTTTTACCTGAAAGCGCGATGGTACTGGCTAAATTAAGGGCCACAAATGTTTTCCCTTCTTTTGGTAAAGTAGACGTTACAAAAATGGTCTTGGCAGTTCCTTCGGCAACGTTATTGAGCATAAACTCTAAATTGGTACGCACGATACGAATGGCCTCTGCCGAACTCGAACGGCTGCTGGCATTAATCAACTCATCTTGAGATTCTGATTTAGGAATATCGCCCAAGAACGGAATGCTGACTTTGCCTTCAACATCTTGACGGTTTTTGATTTTGGTATCGAGTAAATCAACCATTAACAGAATTAAAAAAGGAATTAAAAATCCTAACAATAAAGCGCCCAGTAGAATAAAATTTCTATTAGGAGAAATTGGTGCGCTGGTAGACTGAGCTAAATCAATAGTTTTGGCATTGGGTGCAGCTACCGCTAATGAAATACCTATTTCTTCTCTTTTTTGCAATAAATACAAGTAGAGCGACTCTTTAATTTGCTGTTGACGACCTATGCTAACCAATTGTCTTGATTGGGCCGGAATACGTGAAATCTTATTGTTCAACAAAGCATCCTGACGTTTCAAATCGTCTCTTCTTATGGTAAAAGACTCCAAAAGTCGGGCTAAACTTTCTTTGATATTTCTTCTCTTTTCATTAATCTCGGCATTCAAATCAATTACCCTTTGGTTTTTGAGTGTACCGCTTTGCAATACTCTGTTTCGGGTGATGACAACATTATTGAATTCATTAATCATTATAGCCGCAGTGTTGTCTGATGGGATAATATTACTCGGAATGATTTCATCAGTAGGAGATTTTTTCAAGTAGTCTATCATCGACTGAATCACCCTGACTTGAGTTTCAGTATCGATTAAAGATCTTTCCAACTGAGCAGAGTTTTCTATGTAAATTCCGGCATCTGCTGAAATCTCGGTAATTCTATTGTTGGATTTAAAGTCTTCTCCTTTTTGTTCAACTTCGGTAAGTTCTTCGGTGATGTAAGTTAACCTTTCGTTGATAAAGTTTTGAGTATTGATGGAAACCAATCTTTTGTCTTTTACGGCATCATCATAGTAACTTTCCACTATGGCATTCAGAAGGTCTTCTGCTTTTTTGGCAACCGGATCATTGATGGTTAACTCAACCACACTCGAATTTTTATTAAGTGGTGCAACACTAAGTCTTCCTTTGTATTTTTGAACCAAATTGTCAAACTTGTTTACCTGAACAATAACAGAGTAGTCGGATTGAAGTTTTTGGGGCGCACTTGGAGTTAAATTAACAATCGCTTTAGCGTCTGCCAAGCTAATAGTGTCGCCAAAATTAAAAGTCCCAATCGATTTGCCTTCGTACTTTTTTAATTCAAATTGCTTCGGAGACTTATAGACTATTTCATATTTAAAACTTTTACCATAGAATTTGTTAGAAGTCTCAGTGAATTTTATTCTAATCGGACTTTCATCATACAATTCTACTAACTTAACTCTTCCTTCGGTATAATATTCAACATTAAGATTGATTTTTTTTAGAGCAGCACTGATAATATTTCTTGATTTGATGATTTCAATCTCATTATCTACATTGTTTTTTAAACTTTTTACCAATCCTAAATCGGAAAAGGCACTAAGTTCAGATTGGATTCCGCCTTTACGCTCGTCTTTCACTAAAATGGTAGCCGAGGCACTGTACTGAGGTATAGTGTATCTTAAATACAACAACGCTGCTATCAAACAAACAACTACGGAAAGTAAAAACCATTTCCAATGAATAACATACTTATCCAATTGTTCTCTGATGTTCAATCTGTCATCTTGAGAATTATTATTATTTAAAGAATGATGTTCCTGCATGTTATTATCTGAATAGAATTATGGCAATAGTGGTAAGCAATGAAAGTGCTGAGATAGTTACGGTTATATTCGGACCGATAACAGAAGAGTTGATTTTGGTTTTGTTAGGCTCGACCATTACCACATCGTTTTGATTTAAATAATAAAACGGAGAGGAAATAAAATCTTGGTTAGTCAAATCTACCCTGTTGAAAGTTTTTTTACCGTCAACTTCTCTAATAACCAATACGTTACTTCTTTTACCGTAAATAGTCATATCGCCCGCTAAACTAATAGCTTCTAACAAAGTAACACGTTCACTGGCTATTTTATAGGTATTAGGTTTATTCACCTCTCCTAATACAGAAATTTTATAATTGAGGATTCTCAAATTGACAGAAGGTTCTTTGATGTATTCTTTAATTTTGGTTTCAAGTTCATTTTTAGCCTGTGTTCTAGTTAATCCGGCTAATTTAACTTTACCTATAACCGGAAAATCGATAAATCCAGAGGCATCTACCAAGTAGGTTTTGATGCCTTCCTGACTGTCATTAATCTGATAATTCCCTTGAATTTGCGGTAAATTAAACGGAATGGTCAAATCGGGTTGATCTGCTGCCACAATAACACTCAACATATCATCACATTTAATAACCGGCTCATAACTTAAAGCTTGATTGATAGTAGCATCATTTTCAATATCTTGAAGATAAACTATATCCTTTCGGGAGGCACATGAGCTTAAAAAAAGTAAAATAAATAGGGCTATTAAATTGATATACTTGTTGCGATTCATATTAAAGTTTTAGGGAACAAAGTTACTAATTTATCGGAATTACTTGGATTTAAGAATCTAATGTTTCAAAAACAGAGTTCATACTCTTAAATTCGGGCACAATTTTTTTCATCAAAACCACCATTTCATTGTTATCTGGTTTTTTGGCAATTTCTGAAAGTTGGAACACCAATTCACTAATTTCTTCATAATTGTCAAAGTTATCCTGACCAATCATTATTTTCTCGTTGTGAGTTGGTAAGGTCTTTGACGTATCATTAAGTAATTCTTCGTATAACTTTTCACCCGGTCTTAGTCCGATTATTTTGATTTTAATTTCATTATCAGGCGTAAAACCAGCTAACCTAATCATCTTTTTAGCCAAGTCAATAATCTTGACCGGTTTGCCCATATCAAAAATAAAGATTTCTCCACCGTTACCCATAGCACCGGCTTCCAACACCAACTGACAAGCTTCCGGTATGGTCATAAAATAACGAATAATTTCGGGATGTGTAATGGTTATCGGGCCACCTTCCTGAATTTGCTTGGTGAACAACGGGACAATTGAACCATTAGACCCTAGTACATTACCGAACCTGGTAGTTATATATTTAGTGCTGCTTTTTTGTGATTGAGAAAGATGGTAATTCAAAGATTGCACGTATTTTTCAGCTATTCGCTTACTGGCTCCCATTACACTACTAGGGTTAACCGCTTTATCGGTAGAAATCAAAACGAATTTATCCACTTTATATTTTTGAGATAAGTCGGCCAAATTTTTAGTCCCGATTACATTGGTGTAAATAGCTTGCCCCGGATTTTCTTCCATCAACGGCACATGTTTATAAGCTGCCGCATGGTAGACAAAATCGGGTTTATATTTCTCAAAAACACAAGTCATCGCGTCAAAGTCCCTAACATCGGCTATGATTGTTCTGATTTTAACTTTCCCATCAAACTCAGAAATTTCCAATTTAAGATTGTGCAAAGGCGACTCAGCTTGGTCTAAAATAATGATTTTATAAGGATTGAAATTGATGATCTGCCTTACAATCTCACTTCCGATGGAACCAGCGCCTCCTGTGATGAGAACAGTTTTGCCATTAATCTGCGATGAGATAGCATTATTATCTAAAACAATCGGTTTGCGTTCCAACAAATCTTCGATAGCAAAATTTTTCAACTGATTGGAGATTTGTTTCTGATCTTCCCAATCTGTAATTAAAGGCACCGTGTACACTTTGAAATTATACTCTAAACACTCTTCAACTATGGCCACGGTTTCTTCTTTAGACAAGCTTTTCTCAGCAATAATTAATGCCTCAGCACCCATGCTTCTCAGGATAACATGGATACTTTTGGATTGGTTGATGATAGGTAAATCCAAAATACTTTTGGAAGTTTTGACTTGCTTGAACTTGTCTATAAAAGCCACTAATTTGAATCGGGCGGGTTTTTCAGTCTTTAGAGCATTAGCCACTGAAATAGCATTGGCATCAGCACCGTAAATAACCGCTTTGATCAATTGTTTTTGGTCATCTCCTTGCAAGTATTTTTCAAAGAAATTTTTAACCAAAATTCTGAATAAAAAAAGCAACAAGAAAGAAATAACATAGGTGATAAACAAACCGGTTGAGAGAAAAATTTTAGATTTAAAAAAGGCAAAAGATATGAGATTAACGGAAAGCAACGTTACATAGGAGGATGAGGTGGCTACTAACAACTTAACTCCGTCAATAAAGGTGGAATGTCTGATTATGCCTGCATAAGTTCTGTAAAACATAAAGAACAGTGCATTGACAAAAAGGATTAAAACAATTTGTAATAACTCGCTAAATACACCTGTAAAAGTAACCGACAAACTATGAATAATAATTTGCGTAATGCCACAAGAGACACCAACTATAAATACATCTATTGCAAAAATTATCCAACGAGGAAGATATCCTAAGTTTTGGAATTTCTTGTTGAAAATACTATGCTTTAATTCTTTAAATATTTGGTTACTCATTTCTAAATAGCATCAACCTTCAAAATTAAGATTATTTAAACAAATTCAGGGCTAAAAAATTAAAAAAAACTATTAAAAACTTCTTTCAAACGATTATGATCTTCGATGGTTAAGTTGGATCCGGAGGGTAAACAAAGACCATTTTCGAACAATCCTTCACAAACATTTCCTCCGTAATATGGATACTTTTCAAAAATTGGCTGTAAATGCATCGGTTTCCACAAAGGTCTGGATTCAATATTTTCTTGCTCTAAGGCCAAGCGTAAATCTTCTCTGGTTTTTCCGGTTTTATCAGAATCTATGGTAATACAACTCAACCAATGATTGGAAAAATAATCAGAATTTGGCTCTGTAAATACCATTACACCTTCAATATCTTTAAAAATATCTTGGTAAAAAGCATTCATTTTACGGCGCAACTCGATGTGTTTATTCAGCACCTCCATCTGCCCTCTTCCGATGCCTGCTGATATATTACTCAAGCGATAATTGTAGCCTATCTCAGAATGTTGGTAATGCGGGGCATTGTCTCTGGCTTGAGTGGCTAAAAAAATAGCTTTGTCTTTAGCTGCTTTAGAGTTGGCTACTAATGCTCCGCCTCCTGAAGTAGTAATGATTTTATTTCCATTAAAAGAAAGCGCTGCAATGTCTCCGAAAGTACCACACATTTTTCCTTTGTAATGACTCCCTAAAGCTTCTGCACTATCTTCTAAAATAGGGATATTGTATTTATCGGCTACTGCTCTTACTTCATTTGCTTTGAAGGGCATACCATACAAATGAACCGGAATTATAGCCTTTGGTGTTTTCCCTTTTGCTATTCTGTCATTAATAGCTTCTTCCAATGCCAAAGGGCACATGTTCCAAGTATCAGGTTCACTGTCAATAAAAACCGGTGTCGCACCTTGGTATAGGATTGGATTGGCAGAAGCCGAAAAAGTAAAGCTCTGACAAATGACTTCATCTCCGGCTTTTACACCTAATAAAATTAATCCCAAATGCAAAGCAGCTGTTCCCGAACTCAAAGCAGCCACATGTGTATTATCTTCTTGAAGAAATTGTTCCAAATCGGTTTCAAAACCGGTTACATTAGGACCTAATGGCGCCACCCAATTGGTATAAAAAGCTTCTTGTACATACTTTTGCTCTGTGCCGCCCATATGAGGTGAAGACAGCCATATTTTGTTATTCATGGTCTTTATTTTTGAAGGTATTTGAAGAAGATGTTAGGACTTTTGAATTTAACATAGTCTTCTATAGTAATGATTTCCTCCATTTTGTCGTTAAAGATGGTGTATCCAACCGATTTAAAATACGGAATTAGCTTATCGGCATCAGCTTGAATTTCAATCATCAACGAAGGATGTCCTCTCTCTATTGTTTTTTGAAACCCTTGAATCACATTCCACTCAAAACCTTCAACATCTATTTTAACAAAATTCGGAAGTAACGTTTCATTTTCGAAAAAGCTATCTAATGTAATCACCGGGACTTTCACCACTTTTACATCTACATCCTGCTCCGCCGATAACTCTCGACTTGTTTTAAAGCCGTCAAAATCCTTCACAAAAGAATTGTTTTGTCCCGAAATTGGGTCGATGTAAAAGTCAAGTTCCCCAATAACATCACCGGCACCTTTTTGAACCAATTGTACCTTATTTCGCAACGATGCTTTTATGTTTTGTACATTTTTGGTGAGATATTTTAGGTTTTCAAAACTCGGTTCAAAAACAACAACTTTTCCGTTCTCGCCTACCAAATGAGCATAAAGCGTTGAAAAATATCCTATATGTCCTCCTATTTCAAGAACAAATTCTCCTTCATTAATCCATTCTTTAAAAACGGAAACTGTTTCTTGCTCGCGTTTCTTTCCGTGATACCAATACCCTTTATGGTTATATGAATTCAATAAAAAAGGCTCATTATTATAATGATGAGTGATGCTTATATCTCTCGCCGTTATTTTAAGAAGTTTCAGGATAATTTTTCGTAACATGGGCAAATAGTGTTAAATAAAAATGAAAAGTTCGTTTAGGTCGGCAATGGTCTTTTGAGGCAAATATACATTTTTTTTAGTAAAATCCTGTGGGTGGATGTTTTTACCGTTGTTTAACAAACCAACAGTAATCCAACCCAATCGATTAGGCGTAACAAAATCCTTTGCTGTATTGTCACCAATATAAAAATAGTCTTTAGTTTCAAACTGATGAAAGACTTTATAGTTGTTTTCATTTGGTTTTTCACTACCGAATTCCTCAGAAATCACTATTAAATCAAACAGCTCCTCAATGCCTAGCGCTTTAAGCTTATTTCTTTGTGTTAGGCTGTATCCATCGGTAATTAATCCTATGAAACAACCTTTTTCTTTAAATCTCAGCAACAACTCAGGCACACCGTTGTGTTGGGTAAAATCAGGAACATGAGTACGGTATTGTTGTTTGAGTTCATTCACTGAAACACCGTAAAGGTTTTCTATGTTTTGAAAAACATTGTCTTTGTTTTGATACCATTGCATCATTTGCTCGAACAAAGTATCGCTGGTAGAATCAACCCTGAGAGCAATGGCTTTGAAAGCCGATTTCAAGTAATCGATTTCTTTTACCAGCGTATCATCTAAATCAAAAACAACGGTAGCGCTCATCATTATATCGAATTCACATTACGCACCAAAACCTCATCATCGTAACGTAACATCATTAAGTTTTTTTCCCAATCGTTAAAAAAAGAAAGCGTTTTGTTAGTGGTTATATATTCTTGAATAATCCACAAGGGAAAATTAGCGCCGGCCAAATAACTGAGCGGATAACCACCACCAAATCTCGGATTAATTTCTATCCCATATATGGATTGGGTTTGTGTATTGACAAAAACTTGAAGTGTGATACAACCCCTAAAACCGGGAATATTAGTTAGCTTTTGTGTTAACTCATCTAAAAAGAAAGGCGCTTTGGTGATGGCTTTGTTGACTTCTCCGTCTCTTACCTCAATCCTTTGGCGTGGTACCATACATTTTAAGACTGAAGCTTTGTCGTAATACAAATCGATGGTAAACTCAGTGTGTGTTTTATGATCTAAATATTCTAAAAACATCAATTTTTCGTTAGAAAAATGATATTCGGTTAATTGTTCCTGACTCGTAATCAAAAAATTGTCAACGCTCCGACTGCCATCATATGGCTTGAGATATAAGGGCAACTGATAATCGGTTTTGGAAAATTCTTGGGCGTGTTGGATATCGTGCTCTTGAAAAAATCTATGTGTCAATCGTTTGTCACGGAATACTTGAACGCAATCTGCATCGGCAACCAACAACGTGATTCCGTGTTTTGCGAAAAGAGCCCGAGACTGTGCCAAAACCAATAATTCGGTATCAATAGTTGGAATCACCAATTGAACTCCCTGAGCCAAACACAAATCGAGTAATTCCTGAATATATTCTTTTTCGGTCACTCTACGGGTAGCAAATGATGCATCAGAAACCTGACAAGCAGCAGCATAATCAGGCTTTGCATCAGTAGTAAACACTTTAGCTTCCGGATATATTTTTTTCAATTCCTTTTGAAAAAAACGTACCAATGATACTCTTCTTCCTGCTGATGTAATTAAAATATTATTCATCAATTATAACCGTTAAATGGTTCTTTGGTATTGCCGTCTTGAGCATTAATGCCTTCACTTTTGATTACTTTTTGAACCGTTTTAATTAATATTTTACAATCTAAAACAAAGCTGATGTTATCTACGTACCAAACATCAAGCTCAAACTTTTTATCCCATGAAATAGCATTTCTACCATTCACTTGAGCCCAACCGGTAATTCCGGGGCGGACTTCGTGACGACGGTTTTGAAATTCATTGTACAAATGCAAATAATCGGTTAACAAAGGGCGAGGTCCGATTAAGCTCATATCGCCTTTGATTACATTGAGCAATTGCGGTATCTCATCTAAAGATGTTTTACGGACAAATTTCCCAACAGCTGTTAACCTTACTTCATCGGGCAATAATTTACCGGTGTCATCTTTGCGATCATTCATCGTTTTAAACTTGATAATACTGAAAACCTTTCCGTATTTTCCGGGACGCCGTTGGAAAAAGAAGGGTTTTCCATCGTTAGCTATTGCTAAAAAAAAGGTAATCAGCAAAAATAGCGGAAACAAAACCGCAAATCCGATTAAGGCCGCCGTAAAATCGATTACTCTTTTAAAAAATGACTTATACATGTTGTTCCCATGTTATATATTCCTGCAATATGGCTTCCCATACCAGTTGTTGCGAGTATCGGGTTTCAATCATCTCTCGAGCATTTTTTTTCATGGTGGCTAAATCTTCCGGATGATTGATTAAATACTTCATAGTTTCAAAAATAGCATTTTCCTCTTTAACAGGAATGATAAGCCCGTTTTTACCATTTACAATAATTTCATTACAACCATTAATATCGGTAACTATACTAGGCAATTCAAGTGATCCGGCTTGCATAACCACATTGGGAAAACCTTCACGATATGTAGGAAAAACTAGCGCCTGACTCAAACAAAAATAAGGTCTGACATCCGATTGAAAACCGGTTGAAATGATATTTGGATTGGAACTTATAAGTGCTAAGGTGTTAGGTTGTAACGGATCCAAATCGGTTTCATAATCTCCTACCAATAATAACTTTAGGTTTTGGAGTTCCTGATGTAACTTGCCAAAGGCTTGAACCAACTCGTTGATGCCTTTATCTTTGACTAATCTGCCTACAAAAACAAACACAAAATCTTCGGGTTGAATCCCTAATGTTTTTTGCAATTGACTTAAAGTTCCTTCCGAAAAGTGCTTTCTCGAAAAATATTCGGTATCAATGCCGTTAGAACTGCCGTTGGCAATAACTTTTAGTTTGTTTGGTTTGCAAAATCGGTTTTCAATGATAATCTCTTGTAAGCCAATAGAATTAGGATATACTTTGGTTGCACAGGCATAAGTAAGCTTTTCAACCCAATTCAAAACTTTACGCTTATTGCCTGATTCTTCCAGCAAAGGCAATCCGGCAACGGTATGCAATCGGATTTTTACACCGGCTAACTTAGCGGCCAACATACCGATGGTTCCGGCTTTGGGCGTATGTGTATGTACTATAGCAGGTTTAGTCTTTCGAAAATAAAAATACAATCGAAGAAGCGCTTTTAAATCGGCTATAGGGGTAATTTTTCGGGTAAGGTGGACATGAAAGGTGGTCACTTTTTCTTTTTGGCCCAATCGTTCTAAGTTATCTTTTTCTGAAGACACGGCAATTACACGGTAAAACTGACTCATATAACGCAACTGACCGGCGAGCAGTTTCTCCAATGAAATGGGTACGGTGGTAATTCGAACCAGTGTTTTTTTATCCTCCATAGTAATTCACATACCATTTTTGAAAACAATACAAGGTCCAAACCCTGAATGTATTATCGATTTTACCGCTTAAGTGATTTTGCACCAATTGAGTCACAACTGTTGCATTAAACAGTCCTTGCTTAGTCAAGAACTCGGGATTTGTATAATGCAGGAGTTCGACTTTAAGTTGGCTTTTCAACCAATCTCCAACCGGAACACCAAATCCTTTTTTGGATTTGTTTAAAAAATCTTTGGGAAAATAGCCTTTGAAAGCCTCTTTCAACAAGTGTTTTTTATCCCAACCGTTGATGAGATATTCTTCCGGAAGTTGGTTGGTAAAGTTCCAGATTTCCTTATTCAAAAACGGTGCTCGGCATTCTAATGAAATCAACATACTAGTCCGGTCTACCTTAACCAACATATCACCTTCCAGACTCAAATGCAAGTCAATATTTCTGAAATCGGTCAGTGTTTTATGGTGATTTCCTATGAGCGATTTATAGTAATGAAGCGGCTGAGAAATACTGTAAGACGGATTGAGTATGGACTTAAGTTCTGCTTCCTGAAACCCTAATGAAATGATATTATAATAAAAATCACCTTGGTAATTGATGGCTTTTAACAAGCGGTTGATTTTAAATCTTTTCCCTCTGTTGTCCTCAGACGTTTTGAGCAAAACATCACCCATTTTAAGTATACTTTTATGAATAGTCTCGGGCATCAACGAAGTATAGCGATGGTTTAATTTACCCATGTAATATTTATTGTAACCGCCAAAAACCTCATCGCCACCATCGCCGGTCAGGGCAACGGTTACGTATTGTTTGGTTTTATGGGCTACTACATAAGATGCCAAAGCGGAAGAATCGGCAAACGGCTCATCAAAATTTAAGAGTATTTCAGATAAGTTGGACTCCAGATCTTTTTCGGCGATTATAAACTCGTGATGATTGCTGTTGATAAGTTTGGCTACAGCACGGGATTTCTCAGACTCATCAAAAGATTTTTTATCAAAACCGATAGAGAACGTCTCTATTTTTCGGTCGGATTGTTGCGCTAAACATAAAGATACTATGGAAGAATCAACGCCACCGGATAAAAAAGTACCTAACGGCACATCGGATATCGATCGGGAAGCCACACTTTCTCGAACCAAATCATGCGCAACTTGAATCGCTTCTTTTTTATCCTCAATTTGATATTGCTTCTTTGACTGCGGAATGGAAAACACTTCGGTTTCCATAGAATTACAATCGATAGCCATATAATGATTGGCTTCTAATTTCTTGATATTTTTAAAAATGGAGTAAGGCGCCGGGATGTACGTCAGCTGCAAGTACAAGTTCAAAGCTATAGTATCAATTTCTGGCTTTGACGGTAATATCTCCAAAATCGATTTAAGCTCGGAAGCCCAAATCAAACTATCCTCT
>NZ_JBILQL010000133.1:0-3125 GCF_044373165.1 Flavobacterium sp. | reverse complement strand
TATTGAAATTGGATAAAATATGATTAAACTAATGCAAACAAATAAACCTAAATGTATGAAATAATGGAGCGCTTTATTTTTCATAGTATTTGATATATAAAATAAAAGCCAACATCATGGATGTTGGCTTTGTTGGTACACCGTAGGAGAATCGAACTCCTCTTGCCAGGATGAAAACCTGGAGTCCTAACCGATAGACGAACGGTGCGTGTTTCTGAAAACGAGTGCAAATATAATGAGTTTTTTTTTATGTCAAACATTTTAACATATTTTTACACTTTTGATTTTTTCAAGCGTTATGTTGAACTTAAAAACCATATGTAAAACCAATTCCAAAAGCTTCACGAATCTGAAGAATAGGGCGTTTTTCACCTGTTTTAGATGTAATTAAAATATCATCATCGTAGATCATCAACCAACTGAAATTTAACGCAATACTTTTTGTTATTTTATAAAAAATATCCGTTTGTGAAGTAATGTCTACATTCCATCTTCTTGTATTTCCTGACGGATCTCTGTCACTTCTTGTATAGTTGTTGAATAATTGCAAACGACTACGAAGAGATAGATTTTTGATAACTTCTTTCTCAAAAATGGCATCCACTCTCGCTCCAAACTCTGATCGGATGTTTTGATTTTGTTTATTACCAAAAGCGCCTTCGGCTCTTTGAATTAAAAAGTCATTATAAACAAAGTTAAACTGTCCGGAAGCCGGGGTCATAAATACCGTTAAATACGATTTTGGTTTCCAAGTTAAACCTGGTGAAATATTTAAAACCGCAGGAGCAAAGAAATCAGACACTAATAACTCCGAATTATTGGCATCCCATGTTTTTATAAATTGAGAACCAAAATTCATTAAAAATGCATAACTCCATTGACTTTTTTCGGACATAGAGTAATTATATGTACTTGAAATCAAGAATTGATCGGCATTTTTAAATAAAGGTAAATCCACATCCTTAGATGGATCATAATTTTTCACAAAACCAATTCGAGCATCAATAGAATTTAACCAAGTATGTCGTCCTTTTTCATAATTGGCTTCGGCATGACCTATAGCTTGGAAATTGAAACTACTAAAACCACCAGCGGCCCAATTGCTGAGCATGGTTTGACCAATATTCGCAGAAAAGTTACCTTTAAACGTCCATGTTGGTTTTACCGGAACGGGAAGCTGCTTTTTAAGTTCGTTTATTTCGGTTTCAATTTTAGATTTTTCTTTTTCTAATTCCGAAATTTTGGTATTTAATGTGCTATCTTGAGCATTCATAAGGTTACTTAAAACAAAAAACACTACCAAAGTAGTGTTTTTTGTTAAGTAATTTTTTAAATTATTACTTCTTATCATTGTCCATTTGTTCTTTAAGTTGTTGTAAAGAATCTAAATCTCCTAAAGTAGCTTTGTCAATAGACTGGTTCAATTTCTGAACCGCTTGTTTTGTCTTTTTAGACTCTGCTTTCTTTTCGTTGATTTCTGCATTTTTAGCTTCTAACACTTCTTCTTCCCAAACTTTTGTATGAGAAACGATGATTCTTTTATCATTTCTATCGAATTCAATAATTTTGAATGTATATTTTTGATCGACATCTACGATAGAACCATCTTCTTTTTTAGCGTGTCTTGTAGGAGCAAATGCTTCTAAACCATATGGTAATAAAACTTCAGCACCTTTTTCATCTCTACGGATTACAGTTGCTTCATGCTCGCTACCTACTGGGAAAACACCTTCGAACGTATCCCATGGATCTTCTTCGATTTGTTTGTGTCCTAAAGAAATTTTACGCGTTTCATTATCAATTTCTAAGATAACAACTTCTAAAGTATCGCCAACTTTTGTGAAATCAGATGGGTGGTTGAAACGTTTTGTCCAGCTTAAATCGCTAATGTGAACCATTCCTCCAACACCTTCTACTAAATCAACAAATACACCGTAGTTTGTGATGTTTTTAACAACACCTGAATGACGACTTCCTTTTGTAAATTTATCAGCAACTTTCATCCAAGGATCTTCTTGAAGTTGTTTGATTGATAAACTCATTTTACGATCATCATTATCAACGGTCATGATTTTTGCTGTATGAACATCTCCAATTTTGAAGAATTCTTTGCTATTCATTGGTTGATTGCTCCAAGATAATTCTGAAACGTGAATTAAACCTTCTACACCAGGGCAAACTTCTAAGAATGCACCATAATCTTCAACGTTTACAATTTTTCCAGTTACGGTTTCTCCAACAACAAGTTTATCAGCCATTTCTTCCCATGGATGTTTGCTTAATTGTTTCATACCTAATGAAATTCTTCGTTTGTCGTCATCAAAATCTAAAACTACAACGTTTACTTTTTGATTTACTTCAAGCACTTCAGAAGGATGCGAAATTCGACCCCACGAAATATCTGTGATATATAATAAACCATCAACACCACCTAAGTCCATAAATGCACCGAAGTCTGTAATGTTTTTAACAAGTCCTTCAAGAACTTGTCCTTTTTCTAATTGACCGATAATTTCAGCTCTTTGTCCTTCTAAATCCGCTTCGATAAGCGCTTTATGAGAAACAACCGCATTTTTGATTAATTCGTTAATTTTAACAATCTTAAGATCTAATGTTTTACCAACATACTGATCGTAATCTGTAATTGGTTTCACATCGATTTGAGAACCCGGTAAGAAGGTTTCTAAACCAAATACATTGGCAATCAAACCACCTTTTGTTTTACTCATAATCAAACCAGTAACGATTTCTTCCGTAGCATGTGCATTTTTGATATTTTCCCATGCTTTGAATAATTTAGCATTTTTACGAGATAAAATAAGGTGACCTTTTTTATCTTCTTTGCTCATTACATACACTTCGTACTCTTGTCCGATTGATAAATTCTCAACATCTCTGAATTCAGAAAGTGGAACTAATCCGTCTGATTTGAATCCAACGTTTAATACAACGTCAGCATTTGTGATTCCTACAACTTTACCAGATACGATTTCGTATTCTTTAATTGTTGTAAGCGTATTTACATACATTTCCTCATATTGCTTATGAGTGGTTTCGTCATATTTAGTAACATTTTTTTTACTAACAGACCAGTCAAATTCGTCATGAGCTGTGTTTTTAGACGG
>NZ_JBILQL010000072.1:0-12677 GCF_044373165.1 Flavobacterium sp. | reverse complement strand
CCATTCCCAAAGAATTAAAACCGATTGTTTTTATCTCGCACATGGAACACCATTCAAATCAAACTTCTTGGTTGGAAACCATAGCGGATGTTGTGGTAATTCCGGCAGATGAAGAGGGTTTACTATGCCTGAATGAGTTTAAATTTTTGCTGGATAAATACAAAGACAGAAGTTTCAAAATAGCTTCAATAACCTCTTGTTCTAATGTAACCGGAATCCAAACCCCTTATCACGAAGTGGCTAAATTAATGCACCAAAATAACGGAGTTTGCTTTGTGGATTTTGCTTGTTCCGGACCTTACGTTGAAATCAATATGCATCCCGATGAAGACAGTTATTTGGATGCTATTTTCTTTTCTCCGCATAAATTTTTGGGCGGACCCGGCACTTCAGGCGTTTTGATTTTTAATAAAAATCTTTATAAAAATAATGTACCTGATTGTCCGGGTGGCGGAACAGTATCTTGGACGAATCCTTGGGGCGAACACAAGTATATAGACAATATAGAAGACAGAGAAGACGGTGGTACACCGGGTTTTTTACAAGTCATTAAAACGGCTTTAGCCATTCAGCTGAAAGAAAAAATGGGTGTAAAAAACATTTTAGACAGAGAACACGAATTGGTTGACTATGTTTTTTCAGAATTGAGTACTGTTAGCAATATTCACATTTTAGCCAATCAGCATCAGGATAGGTTAGGAGTGATTTCCTTTTATATAGATGATTTACATTACAACTTAGGCGTCAAACTTTTAAATGATCGCTTTGGCATTCAAACCCGAGGCGGTTGCAGTTGTGCCGGGACTTACGGGCATTATTTGTTGCATGTTGACCAAGAAACCTCGCACGACTTGGTCTGTCAAATTACCTCTGGGGATTTGATTAAAAAACCGGGTTGGATTAGAATGTCTATTCACCCTACTACTACAACAGAAGAAATACAGTTGGTTTGCGAAAGCATTAAAGCTTTGTCACAAAACCATAAAGAATGGGAGAAGGATTATGAATACAATCCTAAAACAAATGAGTTCCTTCACAAAAATGCGAAACAGTCTGAAAAAGAAATGGTGAAATCTTGGTTTAACCGAAGCTGATATTGTAACTATTTCTTCTTGTGTTTCCAACGTTTGTGCGTCCACAAATAGAATTCCGGTGCTTCAAGAATTTGTTTTTCCACTCGGCGTAAGAATTCATCTGAAATTTCATAATCCGGAACTTCAGTCGGATGGTCAAACAAGGGTTCGAAAGTGGCTTCGTAATAGCCTCGTTTTATCTTTTTGACTTTCAAAAAAATCACATTCATGTCGAATCGTTTGACCAACATTTCGGCACCGGTGTGAATTGGCGTTTCTATTCCCATGAATGTTCCCCAATGGTGCGTTTTACTCAATTGAGGCGATTGGTCACTGGCAAAACCGTAAAGACCTAAGCGGTTGTCACGGTGATTTTTTTCTATGGTTGGAATTGTTTCTCGAGTAGTTATTAAAACAGCTTTAAATTTTAGTCGGATGTCTTTGACTAATTTGTTGAAATGGGTATTGGAAATTTTTTTGTAAATCGCATAACTGGTTAAAGAACTGAATTTATTTAAGGAAATCGCCCATTCATAACTGGCATAATGCGCCATCATTACGGCTATACTTTTTCCTTGTTTTTCCATTTCCATTAATGTTTCCAAATTGGTGAAGGTAAAACGTTTATCAATTTCTTTTTCCGACATTGACATCGTTTTTATCATCTCCAGAAACATATCACACAAATGATGGTATGATTTTTTTTCAATAATTAAACGCTCTTTTGGACTTAAATGTGGTAAAGCATTGGCTAAATTTTGGCGAACCGTCTTTTTTCGGTAACCAATAATGTAATATACCAATCCATAAACCATATCCGAAACTATGTATAGTATTCGAAAAGGTAAAATGGAGATGAACCAAATAACAGGATATAACAGAAAAAATACCAGTAATTGCATGAAACTAATTTTAGGCAAATATAAAGTTAAAAGCGATTTTATCCGAAACCTGAGGAAGTATTATTATTTTTACGCAGTAGTCTTTGTGTTTAATATAAAAGAACTTCCTTATTTTATGGGTGACGAGTTTTTATGGGGTTTGATTATTGCCAATGTTTTAATCAGTTTTAAAGGATTTAACGATGCTCTTTTTTACAGAAAATACCTTTTTCATGTAGGTAGCATCAGAGCCGGAGAGCAAATTAGAATGATCAGTTCAGGATTTTTGCATGCGGATGAGATTCATTTGGCTTTTAACATGATTACCCTATATTCATTTGCCCCGATTGTAAGTGTCTTTTTAGGCGGTTGGTCATTTTTACTGATTTATTTCGGGAGTTTGATTTTTGGGAATTTACTAACGATGGTTATTCATGGTCATAATTACAGTTATAGTGCCGTTGGTGCTTCCGGTGCAGTAACCGGGATAATTTATGCTGCTATTTTACTTTTTCCCCAAATGCAGATTTACGGTTTTATTCCGGGTTATGTTTTTGGAGTGCTTTATTTGATGTATTCTATTTACGGCATGAAAGCCAAAAATGATAACATCGGACATACAGCACATTTTGGAGGTGCTATCGGCGGTTATGTCATAACACTTTTGAAAGAACCCCTTTTGTTTCGTGAGAATACGATGTTAGTTATCGTATTGGCCATACCTATAGTCATACTTTTCGTGATGGCGAAAAGAGGGAAACTATAAGTGGCACAACTTTTGGGAACAGTCAATTATAATTTTAAATCAATCATATCATGAAAAAAACAGCAGTAATTTTGGCTTTGTTAGTGATGGGTATCACTCAGGCTCAAGTGCAAGAACAAAAGGCAATAGTTCCACAAATTTCGGTTACCGGAGAAGGTAAAATTAAAGTGGTTCCTGACCAGGCGGTGATTACTGTAGGTTTTCAAAATACCGGTAAAGATGCCAAAGAAGTCAAAACTTTGAATGATGAGGTAGTCGACAAAGTAATAAAGTTTTTAAAGAAGAGCGGTATTCCGGCCACAGATTACAAGACCAACAATGTTAGCTTAGGGAAGAACTATGACTACGAGAAAAAGAAATATAATTTCCAAGCTAATCAAACGTTAACGATTATGCTGAAAGAAATTTCCAAATATGATGAAATCATGATGGGTTTAAACGATGCCGGAATCAACAACATTCAGAGCGTAGAATTTAAATCGTCTAAAATGGAAGAGCATGAAAGAGAAGCCCGCAAAAAAGCGATGCTCAATGCCAAGCAAAAAGCCAATGATTACGTTAGTGTTTTAGGACAAAAAGTAGGTAAGGCATTATTAATTACCGATGCTTCTAATGTTTTCTTTCCACAACCTATGTATAAAGGCAATATGATGGCAATGGCAACAGAAGCTGATACGGTAAGAGAGACTTTAGCCATAGGCGAAATTGAAATCAACACTACAGTTAACGTAACTTTTGCTTTAGAATAGATAGTTCGAAAATTAAAACTAAAAATCCCGTTTTGAAAACTCAAAACGGGATTTTTTTATGTTTTTTGATGGGTTATTTTGGTAATGGAGCACCTACAGCAACACTACATACGTGTCCTGGTTGACCGTGTGGCGGATTCATACCCGGAGCAGTAGTAGTTTGGGCTGCATTTGGGTCTAGAATTGCCGGGGCAGTAGTGGTGGTTTGACTTGGTGTTGTAGTGGCGGCCGGCGTCACTTGTTGTACAATAGCGTTTCCTGCAGCTCCGTTTGTTTTGGCTTGTTTTGGTGAATTCAGTGGTGCTCCAACGGCAATATCACAGCGATGACCGGGTTGTCCGTGAGGCGGATTCATACCGGGTTTAGTTGCAACGGGCGTTTGCGTCATGGTAACGGCTTGATTCCCGTTAGCCACCGGTTGTTGGTTTTGTACGGGTGCATTTTGAACTATAGGTTGAGTGCTTTGAGCCGGAATAGGTTGCACTCTGGGCATGATAATTTCTTTAGGTTTGGCATCGGTGGTTGAAGTGCTTTCTTCATCTTCTTTTTTACAAGAAACAGTCAGTAAAGATAGGCTCAACAATGTGCTTAAAACAATTTTTGATTTCATAACAGGTACTTTTAGAAAATCAAAGATACTTTTTTTGAAGACATTACCAACAAAAAATCGAGTTGTTAATAGAATTCAATAAGTGTTAAAGTGGAATAATTAAAGTACAATGATGTACAATAACAAAAAAAGCACTCAAGTATACTTGGTGCTTTTTCCTTATTGATTTGTTTTGTGGGGAGAGCAGGATTGCTTCGCCATCCTTCAGCGCTACGCTCTGAAAATGCATAAAACAAAAAAACGCTCAAGTGAACTTGGCGTTTTTTATTATTTATACATTTATTCGTGGGGAGAGCAGGATTTTGCTGCGCAACATCCTCAAAGCGGTGCTTTGAAAACAAATCAAACAAAAAAAGCACTCAAGTATACTTGGTGCTTTTTCCTTATTGATTTGTTTTGTGGGGAGAGCAGGATTCGAACCTGCGAAGATGTAATCAGCGGATTTACAGTCCGCCCTCGTTGGCCGCTTGAGTATCTCCCCAACGCTTATAGCGACTGCAAATATAAAAACTGTTTTGGGCTTCACAAATAAAAAAGAAGATATTTCATCACTCTTTTTTTAAGCCCTTGGTAATAAATGGAATAAAAAAATCTCCCGAAGGAGATTTTTTATTCTTAGAAGTAAGAACTGTTATTTATTATTCAAAAGTTCTTGAATTTTGCGTTTCATTTCTTCCTGTGGCAAATCAATTCCCACCACTTTTCCGGATTCGTCTAACAAGTATGTGGTTGGAATTAAAGTCACGCCATACCGCTTTACTATCGGATCTTCCATTTCTTTTAAGTTGGAAACCTGTGTCCAAGTCAGTCCGTCTTTAGCGATAGCAGCTTTCCAGTCTTCGGCATCACTGTCTAATGAAACACTAATGATATTAAATCCTTTGTTGTGGAACTCATTATACAAAGCCACTACCTTTGGATTTTCTTTTCGACATGGCATACACCAAGAAGCCCAAAAATCAATTAGCGTAACCTTTCCCATACTTTGTTTTAATGACACTGTTTTTCCTTCGGGAGTTGCAGCTTTAAAGTCGGGCGCTATTTGATTAAGCTTTACGGTTGCTTTACTGTCGGTTTTTTTTTTAAAGCATCCAGATTTTCTTTGATAGCTTTTCCGGGTTTTGTCTTCTTAAGATTTTCGTCTAAAGAGTTGTAAATAGTCTCAACTTCTTTAGTAGTGAACTTAGGATTGTTAGCCATCATTTGAAGAATTAACACACTGATAAATGATTTCGGATGTGTTTTTGGGTAACCAAAAGTGAAATCAGTCATATCTTTTTGAATTAAATCATATTCTGATCTCAGTTTGTTCATGGCTACAGTATCATTGCTCTTTTGAGCATTTTCGATAGTCAATTTATTGCGTTGTTGGAAATCAGCAATTTTGGTTTTCAGCTTTTTTTGTATTTTTGCTGACTCTTCATTGAATTTAGTAAATTCTTCATTATTGTATGTTCCGGTAATTTTCGATTTTACAATACTGTCTTTATCAAAGGCTACTTCGATTTCTCCGCCTTCCAATATTAATGGTAGTTTTCCTTCGACTTTATCAACTTGAATAAAGTGAATTTCAGGCTCAGTAGTTTTTCCTTTGATTTCAAATTTACCGTCTTCAATTTTAACGGTGTCAATAGCTACGAATCCCATTCCCATTGGACTTTGTTTTTCCAAGAAAATCAAGCCGGTTTTCATGCCTTTTACATTACCACTAATGATATATTCACCTTCTGCTAAATTATTACAAGAGAACATTGCAACGGCTGAGGCTACAAGAAGAATTACTTTTTTCATTTTGTTGTTTTAAATTTTTAATGATTGCAAATGTATTTAAATTGCAATACTATAGCTTACTTTTTTTGTTTTTTTACAGAATTATTTTTTTGTAGAAGGACAAACAAATTGGGTGCAAGGGACAGTTGATTGTTTAATTCCGTTCATCCCTTTTTCAACATTTATTAAATTGTGTATGCCTCTCGATTTTAATATTGACGCCATGATGACTGAGCGATAACCTCCGGCACAATGCAGAAAAAAATCATGATCTCTGGGAACACTCTGAAAATTTTCGTTAATCGTGTCTAGTGGAATATTTAAGGCACCTTCTACGTGTTCCGCATCAAATTCACTTGGTTTTCGAGCATCAACCACTATACTTTGTGGGTTTAATTGTTGGGCAAATGCTTCCGGAGAAATTGAAGTAATGGAGTCAGTTTCAAATCCGGCTTCTTTCCAAGCGGTTATGCCGTCATTTAAGTAGCCCAAAACACCATCAAAACCTACACGTGATAGTCTGGTAATGGTTTCTTCTTCTTTGCCTTCCGGCGTAACCAAAAGTAGTTTTTGTGTAGTATTTCTCAGTAACGAACCTACCCAAGGGGCAAAATTACCTTGTATACCAATGAAAATTGAATTTGGTATGTGGGCTTTTACAAAATCATTTTCATGACGTACATCTAAAACAATTACATCTTCTTGGTTGGCTGCAGCTTCAAATTCTTTAGGCGAAAGTGCTATTTTACTGTTTTGGATGACAGCATCTAAACTTTCATAGCCTTTAATGTTCATTAACACATTTTGCGGAAAATAGGCCGGTGGAACTCCTAAACCGTCTAACAGTTCTTTGGTAAATTCTTCTTTGGTCATATCGGCTCTCAAGGCATAGTTCGTTCTTTTTTGATTGCCCAAAGTATCTGTAGTTTCTTTACTCATGTTCTTACCGCAAGCGCTTCCGGCACCATGACTCGGATATACAATTAAATCGTCACTCAGCGGCATAATTTTGTTTCGCAAAGAATCGAATAAATACGACGCTAATTTTTCTTGTGTTAGTTCTTCTGTCAATGCTTGTGCCAAATCAGGTCGGCCAACATCACCAATAAATAAAGTGTCACCCGTAATTATACCCTGTTGTTTGCCGTTTTCATCGGTCAATAAATAACAAGTGCTTTCCAAAGTATGTCCCGGAGTATGAATAGCAGTAATGGTGTAAGCTCCAACTTTGAACACCTGATTGTCTGTGGCAATTAAGGCCTCAAATTCTGGGTTTGCCGTTGGTCCGTAAACGATTTGTCCGCCACTTTTTTGGGCCAAATCTAAATGGCCTGACACAAAATCGGCATGGAAATGGGTTTCAAAAATATATTTGATTTTAGCGTTGTCTTTCGCTGCTTTATCTAAGTAAGGTTGCACTTCTCGCAACGGATCAAATATAGCAGCTTCTCCGTTACTTTCTAAATAATAGGCTGCTTGTGCAATACATCCGGTGTAAATTTGTTCAATTTTCATAACGCAATAATTTAATGCAAAGGTAAGGGGTTAATCATCAAAAGGCTTTTCCATTTAGAATACTTTAGGAAAACAATTCTTTGTAAAATATGATAAAAGCCATTAGTAAAATAAATATACCAAATATTTTTTTCAGAAGTTTTTCGTTGATAAACTTCTGAAAGTAAAGTCCCAAAAATATTCCCAACACCGATAGACCGGTGAATGTTAAAAGAAATGGCCAATCCATCTCAATGTTTTGCAAATCCCCCAAAAAACCAATCAAGGAGTTAATAGTAATTACCAATAGGGATGTTGCTATGGCTTTCTTAATGGTTAATCGAGCTAATTTTATAAGAGCCGGAACAATCAAAAATCCACCGCCGGCACCAATTAACCCTATTAAAACCCCAACAAAAAACAACTGTACTATAGTGCTTTTTTTACCGGTAATTTCGGGAACTGGATTTTCCTTTTTATTTTTCAACATCGACACTGCCGCCCAAACCATTACGATAGCAAAAATGATCATCAAGAAGGTAGCCTTCGTTAGTTGTAAAGAAGCAAAATAAAAAACGGGATCAGGTATTTCAGGAACCAAATATTTCCTGGTCAGATAAACGCCCAATACAGATGGTATTGCAAATTGAAAAGCACTTTTTACATCAATTAAATCTTTGTGAAAATTTTGAATGCTGCCTATGCCCGAGCTTGTACCCACTATGAACAAAGAGTAGGCAGTAGCAATTACCGGATTTAAATGCAGTACATATACCAAAATAGGAACGGTAAGGATAGAACCACCTCCACCGGTAATACCCAAAACTATTCCGATGCAAAATGCGCCAAAGTAACCTAATATTTCCATCAGAATTAAGATGATATAAGAAAGTAAAAATAGTGTATTTAATTCAAATTTGCGGCTATTTTTTGTGTGCTAAAATTCTGTAACAATTGATAGAATAATTAAGTTTTTTCTTTAATTGTTAGTCGAAGGCTGCTAAACTAATCATAAAATAAAGGAATTCACAGATTTAAACTTTTGATATCAATAAATTTGGACAAAATTTCAGTTAATGCTCAAAAAAATATTGTGCTATCTGTTGGTGCTGTCCACATCAATGATAGAAGCTCAAGTGATTATCAACGAATTTGATTCTGATAATCCAAGTACCGATGATAAGGAGTTTATCGAGTTAAAATCGACTGTGCCTAATTTTTCCCTCAATGGTTACGTCTTGGTATTTTTTAATGGTACCGGATCTAATGCTGATCTGAGTTATTATACTATTAGTTTGAATGGATTAACAACCGATGTTAACGGTTTAATTCTTATTGGTAACAATTTGGTTTCGCCTGTACCGGAGAGAATTTTCACCAATAGCTCCATTCAAAATGGGCCCGATGGTGTAGGATTGTATTTGGGTTCAACCAATGATTTTCCGGCTAATACAACCGCTACTACAGTCAATTTAATTGATGCTTTGGTGCATTCCAACAACATTACGCAAGTGCCTTCATTACAAATGCTACTGGGTGTTACTACTCAGGTCAATGAAAATGTAAACGGTTCCGGTACGACACAGTCTATCCAGCGCAAATTGGATGGTTCTTGGGAAGTTAAAACTCCAACACCGGGTGCTAACAACGATGGCAGTGGATTCATATTCAACGGAATTACCATTACGGTCAATACCAGTCACAAAAATGAAGGGGATAGTTTTGCCATAACTTTTACTACTGACAGTGTTGTTTCTAGTGATTTGAACTTTTCGTTTTCGCTCAACAATAGTGGTTTTACAACTGCCGATTACAGCGGAAATACTACTGTTGTTATTCCTGCCGGATCAAATACTTTTGTCACTACAATTACTTTAATTGATGATCTTTTAGACGAAGGGGATGAGGTTTTTAAAATAAAATTCGGGAACTTACCTTCAGGCTTTAACCGTCGCAATGACAATATAGAAATTAGGGTAATCGACAACGATTTTACGACTTTACCTTTCGGAACGCCCTTGAACCCAACATATGGGAATGTTACCAGCACTGCACCGGCGGGTTATTATGATGCTTTAGAAGGATTATCGGGCGCAGATTTAAAATTGGCTTTGCAGCAAATTATTGCTAACCCAACAGTAGTCAGAGCACATAATTATGGCGATGTTACTGATATATTAAGAGTAGCCGATCAAAATCCGCTCAACAGCAATCAAGTATGGTTGATGTATGTGGAAACACCTCGTGCCAAATTAGATTTTCAAACTACTTCAAGTAATGTTGGTTCTTGGAACCGAGAGCATATTTATCCGCAATCCCGTGGTGGATTTGCCAATGCAACCGATGATATTCCCGATGGAATCAATGTATGGCTGCCAACCAATGCCAACGACATTGCTACCGGTCATGGCGATGCCCATCATATTCGTGCTGAAGATGGTCCGGAAAATTCTTCAAGAAGCAACCGTGATTATGGCTTAACGGGTTATAACGGTCCGGTTGGAAACCAAGGTTCTTGGAAAGGTGATGTGGCTCGTGCCGTTTTTTATATGGCCGTTCGTTACAATGCACTCAGTGTAGTAAATGGTGATATAGCCGATACTACTGTGGGACAATTAGGTGATTTGGCTTCACTGCTGACATGGAATCAAACCGATCCGAGGGATGATTTTGAGATGAATCGCAACAATTACATTTATACTTGGCAATACAATAGAAATCCTTTTATTGATTATCCTTCATTGGCCGATTATATTTGGGGTGCTAACGTCGGACAAGCTTGGTCAGCTCCTTTGTCAACTGACCAAAATACAGCAATCAATGTCAATATTTATCCTAATCCTGCTAACAATCGCTTTACGGTTTATGGTATTACTACAGAGGCCACCATTACGCTTTTTAACAGTTTAGGGATGCAAGTTTTTGAACAAGAAATTATAGGCGAAACTACTTTAGAGCCTAATTTGTCTTCCGGAATTTATTTGGTTAGAATCAGTAGCGGTAATAAAACTACAACTAAGAAAATTGTAATCAAATAGTTATTTCCCGATACAAAAATTAGCAAAAATATTACCCAAAAGCTCGTCATTGGTCACTTCACCGGTGATTTCACCAAAGTAATACAACGCTTGTTTGATGTCGATAGCCATTAAATCAGACGATAGTCCGCTGTTCAAACCAAAAGTTACTTTTTGAATTTCTTCCAAAGCTTTCAACAGTGAATCATAATGGCGTGTATTGGTTACTATAGTTTCATTGTTGCGCAATGCTCCGGTATTGACGAACGATAGGAGTTGGTTTTTCAGTTCGTCTATGCCTTCTTTGTTTTTGGCGGAAATATATATAGTTGCCGGTTGTCGGTTGTCGGTTGTCAGTTGTTGGTTTATAGTTGAAAGCATTGCTTCAGCAATCAAATCTTTTTTATTGATGATGATTACTATAGGTTTTAATGGAAATTGATTTCGAATTTTTTCTATTTCAATTTTTACATCTGTTAGACTCTCAACTGATAACCGAGAACCGTCAACTAACAATAAAACCACCTGCGCTTGCTCAATTTTCTCAAATGTTTTTTTGATTCCGATACTTTCCACCACGTCTTTGGTCTCTCGAATTCCGGCGGTATCAATAAACCGGAATCCAATGCCGTTGATGACCAATTCATCTTCAATGGTATCACGAGTGGTTCCTGCAATGTCCGAAACTATGGCGCGCTCTTCGTTTAATAAAGCGTTTAATAAAGTTGATTTTCCCACATTGGGTTCGCCCACAATCGCCACCGGAATACCGTTTTTAATAACATTTCCTACTGCAAACGAATCGATTAATCTTTTTAAAACGAATTCAATTCGGTTGAGCAATGCTTTGAATTGTGTTCTATCAGCAAACGCTACATCTTCCTCGGCAAAGTCTAATTCGAGTTCAATCAGCGAAGCAAAATTCAACAATTCTTCTCGCAGCTTAGCAATTTCGTTACTAAAACCACCACGCATTTGTTGCATGGCAATTTGGTGACTGGCTTCATTATCCGAGGCAATCAGGTCGGCAACAGCTTCGGCTTGCGATAAATCGAGTTTGCCGTTTAAAAACGCTCGTAATGTAAATTCGCCTGCTTGCGCCATTTTACAACCTTTGCGCAATAATAATTGGATAATTTGTTGTTGGATGAAAGTCGACCCGTGACAAGAAATCTCAATCACGTCTTCTCCTGTGTAGGAGTTTGGGTTTTTAAAGACAGACAGCAATACTTGATCATACACTTTTCCATCCTCTACTATATGTCCGAGATGGATGGTGTGCGTTTTTTGCTTACTGAGGCTTTTCCCCGAAACCGATTGGAAAACTTGCTCGGCAATGGCAATGGCATCCTTACCCGACATTCGGATTACGGCAATCGCACCGGCGCCCGAAGGCGAAGCTAAAGCCACTATAGTTTCGTGAGCAATCATCTTTTCAATTTTGGGCAAAGTTAAGAAAACTTATCAAGTATATTTTAAATGCATGAAAGCAGTGTTTTCAATACTGATAATTGTCATTTTTACGGACAAATAATAGTGGTAACTTTGAGATAATTAAAACGATAGTATGAAAAAAATAGTAGTTCCCGTAGATTTTTCCGAAACTTCGGATAACGCTTTTGTGTATGCCTTGGAAATGGCCAAGCGAATAAAAGCGGAGTTGATTTTGTTGCATACATTTGAGATTCCTATAGTTGACAGTCAGGCTATGCCGATTGATTATGCCACGATATACAATACTATTGAACTGACCAATTTAGAACATTTCAGAGAAAAAATGCCCAAGTTACATGCCATAGCTGAAGCGCGAAATCTCAATCACATCGACATGAAACATATTATGATGGATGGCGATTTGTTGGTCAGTATTAAGAAAGTCATTGCTCAGGAAAATATTGATTTGGTAGTTATGGGAACCAATGGTGCCGAAGGTTGGTGGGATAGTTTTATCGGTACCAATACAGGTTCGGTTATTGCCGGAGTAGCAGTGCCGGTTTTAAGTGTTCCTGCCGGCGTTCAATTTCAAAAAATTGATACCATAGCCTTCACCACACGATTCCGTAAAAAAGACATAGAAGCTTTGATTAAAGTATTGTTCTATGCCAAAAGATTCCACGCCAAAGTCAAATGCTTGTATGTCAAAACACCTGATTCCGATGTGACAGATGATACCATTCGACGTTGGCAATCACATTTTGAAGATGAAGAAAGATTGCAGTTTTTTATCATTCCAAACGAAGATGTGAAAGAAACTATTGAAGACTTTTTGGTTAGTCAGGAAATTGATATGTTGGCTATGCTGACTTACAAGCGCAAT
>NZ_JBILQL010000132.1:0-3147 GCF_044373165.1 Flavobacterium sp. | reverse complement strand
TTTAATTTATACCCAATTTATAGGTTTTTCTAATACTTTTACTACTTTTTCTTCTTCGCTACCTACCGCAGGATGATGGTCGTAATGCCATTGCACGTGTGGTGGCAAACTCATTAAAATACTTTCGATTCTTCCGTTAGTTTTTAGCCCGAAAAGCGTTCCTTTATCGTGAACCAAATTGAATTCCACATAACGACCACGGCGAATTTCTTGCCAAGTGCGTTGGTCTGTTGTAAACGGTAAGTCTTTTCTATTTGCTACGATTGGAACATACGCATCAAGGAATGAATTCCCTACTTCGGATACGAAATTGAACCAATCTTCCATCGATTGTACTTCGGTTTCTTTCAAATAATCGAAGAATAAACCTCCAATTCCACGCGCTTCATTTCTATGTGCGTTCCAAAAGTAGTCGTCACATTGTTTTTTGTATTTCGGATAAAAATCAAGATTATGTTTGTCACAAGCTGTTTTACAGGTTTGATGAAAATGAACCGCATCTTCTTCAAACAAATAATAAGGTGTTAAATCTTGGCCTCCGCCAAACCAACTATTGATTACATTACTCTTCTCATCGTACATTTCGAAATAGCGCCAATTTGCGTGAACAGTTGGCACCATTGGGTTTTTCGGATGAATTACCAAACTCAATCCACAAGCAAAAAAATCGGCTTCGCCCACATTGAATAATTTTTGCATACTATCCGGTAATTTTCCATGAACTGCCGAAATGTTTACACCACCTTTTTCAAAAACAGCGCCATTTTCAATAACACGTGTTCTTCCGCCACCGCCTTCTGGACGTTCCCAAATGTCTTCTCGGAATTGGGCAACACCATCAATGTCTTCTAATCCTTTACAGATTTGATCTTGAAGGGTTTGTATGTAAGTGTAGAATTTATCTTTCATTTTTCTCATTATACATTTTTATTGAAATAATGACAACAAAAGTCAGAATTACAATATTTGGAAATACATATAGTGACAATTGTTCTAAACTTCCTTTACCAGATAGAATTCTTCTCGCAAGATTAGTTATTTCTTCATCAAAAAAGAGAAACATATTAAACCCTAAAAATCCCAATCCAAGTAAAATCAAATTCAATTTGTAATATTTTTTTTTCAGTCCTCGTAAAAGCGATATCAATCCTAAATAGCCACTAATACCCAAAAACATTTGAATTAAATAACTAATTTTTCCTGATAAAGCAGCGCCAAATATACCAGAGATCAAAATCATAATTAGTAAAAAGGTTGCTGGAATAATTCCTAACAAAATGAATAATATGTAATAAACTTTTCTCATTATTTATCATACTCTTTCACAGCTTCCACAAAAGCCTTAGCATGATCCACAGGAATATTCGGTAAAATTCCGTGACCTAAGTTGACAATGTAATTGTCTTTTCCGAATTCATCAATCATTTCATGTACCATTTTTTTAATGGTTGGAATTGGTGACAACAAACGACTTGGGTCGAAATTTCCTTGTAATGTGATTTTACCTCCTGTTAAATAGCGTGCATTTCTTGGTGAACAGGTCCAGTCTACACCTAAAGCCGAAGCTTTTGATTTTGCCATATTTCCTAATGCGAACCAACATCCTTTTCCGAAAATAATAACTGGAGTTATTTCTGCTAAAGCTTCAGTAATTTGATTGATATATTGAAATGAAAATTCTTGATAATCTACCGGAGACAACATACCGCCCCAAGAATCGAAAATTTGAATCGCATTACAACCTGCTTTTACTTTTTCTTTCAAATATAAAATCGTAGTATCGGTAATTTTTTGTAATAAAACGTGTGCTGCAACTGGGTTTGAAAAACAAAATCCTTTGGCTGTGTCAAAACTTTTAGAGCCTTTCCCTTCCACAGCATAACAAAAAATCGTCCAAGGTGAACCTGCAAAACCAATCAACGGCACTTCATCGTTTAACATTTGTTTGGTCAATTTAATCGCATCAAAAACGTATCCTAAAGTTTCATTTACATCTGGTACAAACACTTTTTCCACGTCTTGAGAAGTACGAATTGGATTCGGAATTATTGGCCCTAAATTGTCTTTTAATTCCACGTGAATTCCCATCGCTCTTGGTACTACCAAAATATCCGAAAACAAAATTGCCGCATCTGGTTTCACAATACGAATCGGTTGCACAGTGATTTCAGCTGCTAACTCTGGAGTTTCACAACGGGTAAAAAAATCATATTTGTCACGCAACGCTCTAAATTCAGGTAAATATCTTCCTGCTTGGCGCATCATCCAAACCGGTGGTCGTTCTACTTTTTCGTTATTTAAGGCTCTTAAAAAAAGGTCGTTTTTTATCATTTTTGTTTGCTTTATGCTTTAAGCACTAGGCTTAAAGCGTTTGTTTTTATGCCTAATGCTTACTGCATAAGGCTTATTGCTAATTCTATTACGTTTTCAATACTTGGTTGATATGCTGTTTTTATATTTTTAATTTTAGTTTCAGACAATACCGCTCTTAAAGCATCTGCTGTTGTATTTCCGATACAAAATAATTTTTCGTTGCCAAGTGTGTTTTTTTTCAAATAACTGGTTACGGCAGATGGGCTGAAAAACAAAATCCCATCCACTTTATCTGAAATTTTATGAGGTGTTAATGTTGTATCGTACACTTTAATTTCATTGAACGTAATTTCGTTTTCAGTTAACATTTCTGGCAAGGTAACTTTACGAAGATTGCCACTAAAAAAAGTAAAACTTTCATCGGAATAGACTAACGTAATAATTTCCGCTAAATCTTCTGCAAAACCTGTGTACGCTTCTACTGTAAAACCATTTTCGTTCAATAACTCTTTGGTTTTTAAACCTACACAAAAAACCGTTTTCTGTTTTAATTGCTCAATTGTTGGGTGTTGCAAAATGCTTAAAACTGCGTTTTGACTCGTAAAAATTAAGTTTTTGTTCAGATTTTTAATTTCGAAAGAAGCGTTTTCTGTTTTAATAAAATCGGCTTCAATTACTTGAATATTCGCTTTAACTAATTCTTGTTTCTGAATTGGTGAAAGTGTTTTGGTAGAAAGTATTGTGATTTGATTTGTCATGATTTGAGATAAAAAACGGTGTCAATAAAATATAAAACTCCGTCTTTGGTTAATACGTTTTCATCGTGTAAGTCTT
>NZ_JBILQL010000165.1:0-3157 GCF_044373165.1 Flavobacterium sp. | reverse complement strand
GGCCTTCAGCAAGTGGATCGCGGTGGTATGACGGATCGAGTGCGGATGAATCGACTTGCCCCCCAGCGATGGGGATTTGGATGCCGCATCAGCGAGGTGCCGCTTCAGTAGGTAGCGAACGCCAAACCGAGTGAGCGCTTGACCACGTTGGTTGACGAACAGCGGCAGATCGTCAGCGGCACCCTCGCGCGCCGAGCACAGCGGCCGTAGAAGGCTGGCAGTGGTCGCCCAGATTGGGCAAATTCGGATCTTGTTGCCCTTGCCGGTCAGCCGAACCTGGGCTGGCGAATCAAGACGTACATCACGTGGCCTCAGATTGAGAATTTCCTGAACACGTGCGCCGGTGTTGAACATCAGCGCGAACAGCGCATAGTCCCGTCGACCACGATCATCCGACCGATCAATCACGTCGAGCAGTTCGCGAACCTCGTCATGCTCCAGGTATTCGATCGGTGCGTTCTTGGCGCCACGCTTGAAGGGCAAGGCCAGCACCGCCTGCAGTGTGCCCATGTGCTGCGGGTGCTCAGTGGCGAGGAACCGTGCCAGGGTATGCAGGGCGGCAAGCCTGGCGTTGCGCGTGGCGATTCCGTTGCCGCGTTCGCTCTCCAGGTTGCTCAGGAATCGGGTGACGCACTCGGGACGCATGTCATTGATCTCCAGTCGTTCGACGCCGCGTCCTGCCTCCTGCGAGACGAACCTCAGGAAGAGCACGATGGCATCGCGATAGCTCCGGATCGTGTGAACACTCATCCCACGTTGGTTCGGCAGGTAGTCTTGGAAGAAGCGGACGAGCGCTCGCCCGAGGCTGTTCTGGTGGACGGTTGCCATCACACCACCTCGTCCGTGACCAGGTTGCCGAAGGACGCTTCAAAGCGTTCACTGGCGACCTGCGCGAGTTCGGGTATCCAGCGCAGGTAGTACGTCGTAGATACGATCGAGACGTGTCCCATGTACATCGCGAGCTTGGGAAGATTGGACTGCACGTCAGCACCTTGGCGATACCAGCGCAACAGACACTGGACAGCGAAGCTATGTCGGAAGTCGTGCACACGAGGTCGGCGACCATCCCACCCCCGCACGCTCGCCGAGTCGACCAACTCCATTAACCCGGTGCTCAGGCCGGCGCCGGTGTAGCCATGGCAATGTCTCGTACCGTGGCACAACAAGGGCTGCGTCGGCGCTGACAGGCCCCATTGTTGTTGGCGCCGTCGGAGGTATGCGCGCAGTTCTACCCCGGCATCCTTGGACAGAGGCACCATCCGGGACTTGTGGAACTTGGACTCCCGAATCCGCAGCACCGCGTCCTTCGCATTGATGTCACCGAGTTGCAAGCGCAGCAGCTCACCCCGGCGCAGTCCGGCTGTGTACAGGAGCACCGTGGCCAGTCGCAGCACGTCTGGTCGCAACGCCGAGTCCGGCGTCGGCCTGACCGCCTGCGCCGCGGCCAGCATGCGAGCGATTGCCGCCGGCGCGATGATGACGGGCGACTTGTAGGAATTCGGTCTGGGGAACCGGCTCAGATCAGGAACGAAGCATGATGGCACGGTGCGCTGGCGATACAGGCACCAGTTGCGAGCGATGCGCTGCCGGTTGCGGCGCACATTACCGCTCAGACCTTCATGCGATGCGCACCAGCGCTCGAACGAGGCAAGAGTCACCTCGCAGTCACCTGCTGCGCCGATGAAATCGCGCAGCGAGTGCAGGATGTCTTCCTCGGCGACGTAGGCCCGCCCCAGCGCTCGCTGGCGTTCCAGATAGTCAGAGATGCTGCGATCAAACGCTGTGCTTGATGGGGTTGACGACATGGCTGCTCCCTACACCGATTGAGCCTGGGGAACAGGCAAGGCCACATCACGCAGCGCGTCCAACTGCAGGCGCAGGTAGACGCAGGTGCTCTCCAAGCCGCGATGACCGAGAACATCGCCAATGGCCTTGATGCCGACCCCTCGTTGCAGCAGACGCATCGCGAAGCTGTGGCGCAAGCAGTACGCCGAGGTTCCCTGCAGCGCCAAGCCGCTACGTGCGACGCGGGCTTGGTAGAGGTTGCATACCGCGGTGTGCTTGATCGCGCCTGACGGGCTACGGGCCCGCAGGAACAGCTCCGGCCGGGTGCTGCCGGTTCTGCCTGCGTGCAGATAGCGCTTAAGGACGCGCATAGTCCTATCGGCCAGTGGCAGCAGCAAGACGGATCGGGTCTTGCGCTGCTCGACACGCAGGGTCTTCGCCTGCCAGTCAATGGCGTCCAGGCGAAGCGAGGCGACTTCGCAGGGGCGCAGGCCGTAGTGCGCCATCAAATACAGAATCGTGTAGTCGCGCCAGCCCGTTCTCTGCTTGCGGTCGATGGATCGCAGCAGTGCTTGCACAGTCGCCCACGGAATCGCTCTTGGCGGCAACTCGCCGCGATACACGCGCGGCGAATCGATGGCATCCAGGCGTATGGCCAACAGGCCCCGCATGTGACAGAACCGAAGAAATGAGCGCAGACGGGCGACCCAGTGCTGCAGGCTCTGACGGCTGATGCGCTGGCCAGTTGAGACCACGTGGCGCTCGATCTGTTCTCGCGTCAGGTCGCTGACACCCCAGCCAGCCGGCAGCGTCTCCGCGAGGAAGGCTGCAACCGTCGAGACGTGTTGCGCTACCGTTGGTGGACTCAAGCCGCGAACGGCAGTGAGGTGGTCTCGATAGGCATCGAGCAGCTGTCCATGCGGCCGGATGTCGGTGTCCGGCCGCCACCGGCCGAGATCAGCCAGGCATCGCTCAAACGCACGCCGTGTGGCGCAGAGCAACACCCCGCTCGGCGCGGCGGCGAAGAGTGGGTCCAGGTCGGCGCGGCTCAGTATCGGAGCCAACGGTTCGCCGCCCAGTTCCAGCACCTGTCGCAGCTTGCAGACATGGTGTTGCGCGATATCGTGACCGTAGCCGGTATCGGCAAGCCACCGCGCGAAGAGTTCGAGCTGCGCACCAAACGGCGACGCGACATAGCGCTGGTGGTACTTGGGAAAGAGCTGCTCAAGCATGGTGACCTCCGTGGCCGTCAAAGGGACAGTCACGGTAGGCCTACGCCTCGGTTATGTTGAGTTCTTGCTCATCATCGATGCGGCGCGCCTGGCGTCGTATCTCGCAGCTCCACATAACCAACCACTCAACATGAGTCAAT
>NZ_JBILQL010000131.1:0-3157 GCF_044373165.1 Flavobacterium sp. | reverse complement strand
AACTTCAACAGTATCGTGATTCATCAATATCTCAATATTTTCAGTTTTGCGAACGCGCTCTTCCATAATTTTAGAAGCTCTAAATTTCTCGCTTCTCACCAACATCGTTACTTTTTTACACAATTTAGAAAGGTAGTGCGCTTCTTCACAAGCCGAATCTCCTGCCCCTACTATCACTACTTCTTGGTTACGGTAGAAAAAACCATCGCAAACCGCACAAGCCGAAACACCGCCACCCATTTGTAAATAGTGTTGCTCCGAAGGCAATCCTAAATACTTAGCAGAAGCACCGGTGGATATAATTACAGTTTGTGCATGAATCTCTTTAGTATCGTTGATCCAAACTTTATGAATCGGACCCGAAAAATCAACTTTAGTTGCCCAACCGTCGCGAACATCTGTTCCAAAGCGTTGGGCTTGTGCTTGCAATTGCACCATCATTTCCGGTCCGGTCACACCATCTGGATAACCCGGAAAGTTTTCTACTTCATTAGTAGTAGTTAATTGTCCTCCGGGCTGAGTTCCTTGGTAAAGCACAGGGTTCATATTGGCTCTGGCTGCATAAATCGCTGCAGTATAACCTGCAGGACCGGAACCTATAATAAGGCATTTAATTTTTTCTATAGTATCAGACATGATTTGTAGTTTGTTTAGGGTGCAAATGTAACAGATTAAAATGATAAAAATACGCTCTCCAAATCGGAAATAACTATAAAAAAATAATTTTATATTATGCTTTGAAAAACAAATAATAGATTTATATTTGCACTCCCTTAAAGGGAATTCGGGGTGTAGCGTAGCCCGGTTATCGCGCCTGGTTTGGGACCAGGAGGTCGCAGGTTCGAATCCTGCCACCCCGACTAATAAATCCTTTCTGATTAATCAGGAGGGATTTTTTATTTTAAAGAAATTCAGGTTTACCTGAAAATTTGTTTGAAATAAAAAAGCACTACAGTTTGACAAAACTGCCAAAGGATTTATTGGTAATAGAGCCTAAATTCAGGTTCATAAAATAATCTTGTCAAAATCCTTCAACATATAGAAACCGTTACCTCTTACTTGTTTTTGCTAACTTCTATTTTCTTTTCTCGACTTTCTTTTTCTTTTCTCTAAAAAATAAAATGCGCTTCCGATATAATTTCTATTTTTGTGTTCAGTAAAACAACACAACTCTTTATGCTGATTATCGGAATTGCCGGCGGAACCGGAAGCGGAAAAACTACTGTCGTTCACCAAATTATGAATGAATTGCCCCAAACAGAAGTGGGTGTGATATCTCAAGACTCCTATTACAAAGAAAACAACAACTTGAGCTTTGAAGAAAGAGCCTTAATCAATTTTGACCATCCACGTGCCATCGATTTTGACCTTTTGGTGCAACATTTAAAAGAGTTAAGAGCCGGAAAAACCGTAGAACAACCTGTATACTCCTTTATTACACACAATAGAACCGACGATTCTATTATAACTCATCCCAGAAAAGTAATGATTGTAGAAGGTATTTTAATCCTCACGAATCCGGAACTTCGCGAATTATTTGATGTGAAAATTTTTGTTCACGCCGATTCAGACGAACGATTAATTCGCCGTTTAAAAAGAGACATCGCCGAACGAGGAAGAGATATGGAAGAAGTGTTGAATCGCTATCAAACTACACTCAAACCCATGCACCAACAGTTCATTGAGCCTACCAAAGCCTTTGCCGATATCATCATCCCTAATGACAAATACAATACGGTGGCAATTGATGTAGTTAGAGCCGTTATCAATCAAAGAATTACCTAAATTTATCCGAAATGAGCTTCTTTAAAAACCTAACCGATGCCTATCCTATCCTAAAAATTTTAGGAAACCGATATGTTATTGTGTTGTGTTTTTTCACTATCTGGATGCTTTTTTTAGACAATACTTCTTATATGGAACACCGAGTGCTAAACAAACAACTCGATGAACTCGAAGACAACAAAAAATACTATCAGGAAGAAATCAAAAAGGATGAAGAAAACATCAAACTCCTCAAAAACCCTGACCAAATAGAAAAATATGCTCGCGAAAAATATTATATGAAACGCGACAGCGAGGATGTTTACATCATCGAATTTGAAGAAGATTCCCTGAAAGAAGAACAATCCAAGTCAAAATCTTTATAAACGCTAATCATGGCAGACAATTTATTCAATGAGTTCGAACCGGTGTCTTCCAAACAATGGAAACAACAAATTCAATACGAACTCAAAGGCGCCGACTATAACGAAACCCTGGTTTGGGAAAGTCCGGAAGGCCTCAAAGTCAAACCTTTTTACCACATCGATGAATCGGAAATAAAATTTTCTGTAAAACCCACAGAAACTCGATTTTCTATACTGCAAAACATCTTTGTACACGATGTAGCCAAATCGAATAAAAGGGCTTTAGAAACTTTAAATCGAGGTGCCGAGAGCATTCGTTTTACCCTAGAAAATGATGCGGTTAACTTGGAAGCCCTGATGCAGAATCTGCCGCTTTCTAATACCAAGTATTTTTTTTATTTGCCTTTCCTTTCAATCGATTTCGTAACTACAATTAACGATTTCGCCGCTAAGTACAAAGTCGATATCGTAATTCAAATCGATCCGATCGGCCAATTGGTAAAAGACGGCAACTGGTTCGAAAACTTAGATAAGGATTTTGAAAAACTAAACCAAATCGCTTCCAAAACAGCGATTCCATTCTTAACCATCAACAGCGGTACTTACCAAAATGCCGGTGCCAATATGGTACAGCAGTTAGCCTATATTTTAGGACAAGTGAATGAGTATTTCAACCGAATTCCCAACCTCAACCAACCCATAACCGTCGAGGTTTCAGTAGGCACGAATTACTTCTTCGAAATCGCCAAATTGCGTGCGTTGCGACTATTATTCAGCACCTTAGCGAAAGAGTATAACCACAATGCGGATTGCCATATCATCGCCACGCCAACCAAACGCAACAAAACTTTATACGATTATAATGTAAATATGCTGCGTACCACCACCGAATGCATGAGTGCTATTTTAGGCGGTGCCAATAGTATAGCGAATCTGCCATACGATACGTTGTACCACAAAGACAATGAGTTTGGAGACCGAATAGCTCGTAACCAATTGTTGGTATTAAAACATGAAAGCTATTTTGA
>NZ_JBILQL010000071.1:0-12882 GCF_044373165.1 Flavobacterium sp. | reverse complement strand
CAAAATATTTCGTCTTTAAAAAATACAGTTTCATCGCTAGATATTAAGGTTTCATCGAAAAAAAAACAACGGCTATAGCGTTAATGATATTTTCGTTCGCATTCAATATACAGATGAGAAAGAATTTTATTAAGTCATACATGCTGTTGTTTTTCTTGTTTAATTGTTTTTTTTTCATTTGCTGATGAAGAGGTAATTGATGAGTTTTATGCAGAAGAGCAACCGGTTGCTGCTACTATTGATAGTTATCAATATGTATTTATGGGTTGTCTTATCATTGCAGCCTACTTTTTTTATAAAAGGGAAAGTTTAAAAGTATGATTTTTTAATATTTTAAAGTTAAGATTATGATTGACCCAAATCTATCAAATTCAAAACTTTTTAATCCACAAGGTTTTATTTTTCAAGACCAGTTTTTCTTGACCAGAGAATATGGATTAAAGTGTATTTATTTAAATGAAATAAAAACTATTAAGTTGATTACTAAAAGAAGTTTAAAAATTAATTTTTGGACCGTAATGATTTCTCTAATGTTGCTTTATACTTCTTTTAATTATTTCGATTCTAGTTTATGGAGTAAACTTATTTCTATAGTAGTCATTATACCATTGTTGATTTTTGCAGCTTTATATAAAAAGCACTTTCATACACTTATAGTGATAACTAAAAACAACCAATTAATTCTAACCAAAGTAAATACTAGTGCTATAAAACAAACAGAGATTGTTGTCTCAGAAGTAAAAGATAGAATTTCCAGTGAAAGCTTCTCTATGGCGGCATCTTAGACTGTTTTTTAATAATTAACTAAACATTTATTTGTTATGAAAAAAAAATTCTTTGTTTATGATATTTCTAAAGGCTTCTCCTCTTTTATAAAACATTATTATGCGGAGAAAATGGAAATTCATATTTGTACCAAAAAGAAAAATTTGACCAATTATAAAATGTCATCCTATGACTTGTGCTTTTTTTCAGTCAATGATATTGAAGATTTTATGTTCTTGAGAAATACCGATTTTGAAAATGATTTTTTCTTTATCAATGCACCCAACAAAATAATCAATGAAAAGATTAGTAATATGAATTATAATAATGCAGTTTTGTTTGAGTTTGATTCCAACAAGAAAGTTATTTTGGATAAGATCAATTTTAGTTTAAAATTGTTAAACACTTAACAGTAATTATCTTTTTCCCACTATGATGGGTTAAGTAGATAAATAGTATTTTTACATCGACTTCTTCTGTTTCTCTACAAAACCATCGGCTTGTAGTTTGAGTAATTCGATAGCCCCTTTTTTCTTGTAGTTATAAAGTTCTTTGTCTTCGCGTATGTCGGCGTAGACTTTATCATAAATCTCTGCATCAGTTTTCTTTTGCAGTTCGCTTTGGTAACGGTTTTGAGCCATTAAGCTTTTTATTCCCATTTCTTGGTCTTCTTGTTTCAAGTCGTATTCACCTTTTGGCGATAATAATTTGGCAAAAATAGGAGAGGTTTCAATGGCTAAAAACAAAAGCATTATAAAAAAGGGAGGCAACCATGGTAACTTGCTTAAGGCGTTGATTCGCGCCATTAAACCATCGAAACTGTCAATGATGGGTTGGCTTTCAGAAACCTTTTTGTCTAAATCAGCTTGAAGCATTTTACTTCTGCTTTCTTTTTCAGCTATGATTTTTGCACTTGAAATTTTTAGAGAATCAAGTTGTTTAATCGCTACATAATGAGCCGCTCGTTTTTCTTTGTAAATTGGTCCTTTTCCCATTTTTTTGGTTCCTGCCGAACCTTCAGCCTCAGTGATGTAAGAGTTGTATAAAGAGGAAACTTCTTTTTCTTTTTGGGTTATGGCTGATTTCAAACTGTCTATTTCCGCCTTGTTTTGATCAACATCGCTTTTGAAATAGTTAGCAACCTGATTTTTATTAGCAATGGCCATTTCGTTTTTCTCTTTCAATAAAACGGTATTGATTTCTTTTTCAAAAATTTTAATTTCCAAAGGTTTTGAAATCACTATAGCGATGATAATAGCCAATACAATTCTCGGTGAAGCCTGAATGAATTCATCTAAAAAACTATCTCTTTTCTTGATTGTAGAAACAATGAATCGGTCTAAATTGAAAATTAAAAATCCCCAAATCAGCCCGAAGAAAATGGCTGTATATACATTATCAAAAACAGTGTAAAGTGCATAACTTGCCGCTATGAAAGCCATTATTGCAGTAAAAAACACGGTCGCACCTATACCGGCATATTTGTTTTGTTCGCCATTGGAACAAGAGTTCACGATGTTGGTATCAACACCCGAACAAAGGAGGAAAAAACGTTTTAACATGATGATTGATTTAAGTCCGAAACGTGTCCGGATGATTTTGATGATGATGATTATACAAATATAACGCCAAAACTTTTAGTTTATTATAAGGCGTTGATTTTTAATAAAAAACCCGCTAATTTATAGCGGGTTCGGTTTTATTTCTTCTTCAGAAATCAGTACGCCTTTGTCATATTTTCTAATGCCGATGATTTTGCCTTTTTCATCAAAAAAAGTCCATTCACCGATGATGTACCAATGCGTTCCGTCTTGTTCTTCCACCATCATTGATTGACCGGTTGCAGTGATTTTGCCTTTGTGATCAAAAGTTTTGATGTGACAAATGCCGTTGGAATATTTCTCTTTTTTAACCAATTTACGGTTTTCGAAATACCGCCAAGTTTTAATTTCAACACTCTTTTTATATCTTCCTTTTGATTTGTAAAGTACGCCGTTGACGGTGTCTTTATACACCCATTTGCCTTCACGGTGGTGGTTGAGGGTTTGATTGATTTTACAACTGCTAACCAATAAAAGAAGTGAAAACAAGGTTAGAATCTTAAAATTCATTTACTCAGATTTTATCGAAATCGGGAGACTATACATCGTTCTGACCGGTTTCCCGTTTATTTTTCCCGGTTTCCATTTTGGGGATTCTTTCAAAACTCTTACCGCTTCTTCACCCGTTCCATAACCCATGTCTCTTAGTATTTTTATGTTGGATAAACTGCCGTCTTTTTCAACGATGAAACTGGCAAAAACTCTTCCTTTTAGTTTGTTTTTGGTTACTTCTTCCGGGATTTTATAGTTGGCACCAATATATTTGTAGAAGGCTTCTAAACCCAATTCGAACTCCGGTTTTTCGTTTAGATCGGATAAATTGTGAACATCAGTTTCTTGTTTTTTTGTTGGAACTTCCTCAATAGCGTTGCTTTTGGGGTCTTTTTTATGCCATAAATATCAATGCTATTCCCGGTGGGATCAAAATATTTAATTTCTCCTTTTTCATTCGTTACATAGAAACAAGTTTGGTTGTTTATTTTGATATAGCCATCTTTGAATTTAGTCTTTCCGGTGGCATCAAATGACCCTTTTTCGTTGAAGTATTTTTCGCCAACTTTTTCATAGACTTCGCCTTTGATGGTTACTTTTTCTAATGGTTTTTTCTTGATCGTGTCATTATTTGTAGGAATGATATTTGTAGTTACTGTTGATTTAGTGGTTTTTGTATTACCTTCTTTCCAAATTACAATTTCTTCACCCGGATATTTGTTTTTTTGTTCTCCCATTCCTTCTTTTTCAAAATAAGGAAGTGTATAAAACCAATATTGAAATGGTTGCGGATGTTTTTTTGTTCTGGCATTCTTTAGAATTACACTTCCCGAAAAATGAGCAAAATCTTTAGGATTATACTTGTTCAATTCATTATTTGAGACGTTTTTTCCGTCAATCCAAATGGCATATTTTTTTGAGTTTTTGAACTCATTTAATTCGTTTTTAGTTGGTGATTTTTTTTCTAATGGTTTAGGAACGAATAAAAACAGTATGATATCGTTCTTTTCTTTTTCTGTAAGTTCTTGGTATTTTTTGTCAAAAATTAACTTTCCAAATTTGTAACCGTTTTTAGTTTTAATTCGGCTTTCATAATATTTGACGCGAACATCTTTATAATATACTTCTTCGTAATTTTTCTTGTTTTTTGCTGATGTTGAAATTGTATTGGAAAATACTTTTTCCTGCGCCACAACTTCAACACAGAAAAAGTAAATCAAACCGGCTAGAACTGGCGCAATGGCTATTTTTTTCAAAAAGGCGATGCTTCTCGAAGTGTTTTTGGTCATCATAATCAATCGTTTTTTGGTTACTAAATAATTCAAATTACTGGCCAAGTAAATCGTTGGGTTGGTGTTTCCTTTTTGCAATAGCAAACTTTGATAAAACGGAACATTGTTATAAGATTCCACTACTTTTTCATCGGCAAGGAATTCGTGGTTGAGTTGGATGGCTTTTTTATAGAAATAAAACATTGGATTAAACCAAAAAACGGTTTTCAAAAACTCAACAAACAAGATGTCTAAAGTGTGTTTTTGGGTTACGTGAACCAGTTCGTGTGTGTACAATTCGTCTTCTATTTTTCTTTGGTTGTAATCATCAAAATTGATGAAAATTGAATTCAAAAAGGTATGTGGAAGCGTTTCTTCTTCCACTAAAACCAGCTTGGCGTTTTTGTATTTCACTATTGGATTTGAGGTTGATTTTGAAATCAATTTCCAAATATTTTTTCCGAAACGAATGCTTAAAAAGAGTGTGGTCACTCCGTATAAACTCCATACAATTATTGGCGTGTAATCAATAGTTTCAATGACCGGAATGGTTTCATTCGACATTGGAATCGGCATGTAAGTTGGTTCTATTATTGCTGCAACCGGAATTTCTTTTATGATTTCAAAAGTGATAAACGGAATAACCAGCGAAATTACAATCGAAAACAACAAGTAAAATCGATTGAATTGGTGTATTTTTTCTCTTTCTAATACCAAATGATAAAAGCTGAGAAAGATGACCAGACTGAGGGTTGATTGGATTAGGAAGTCGATCATTTTTTCTTTTTTTGAAGTTCAACATCGATGATTTTCTTTAAATCTTCCAGTTCTTTTTCAGACAAATTAGTCGAAGTTGTAAAGAAGGAAGCGAATTGCGAAGCCGAATCGTTAAAAAAGTTTTTAATCAATCCGTTGACGTGCTTGGAGAAATAATCCGATTTTTTGACTAACGGATAATATTGTCGTGAGTTTCCAAACTCGTTGTAAGAGACAAAATTTTTGTCAATCATTCTTTTCAAAAGTGTGGCCACCGTTGTTGTTGCCGGTTTTGGCTCCGGAAAGGCTTCTAACAAATCTTTCATGAAAGCTTTTTCTAGTTTCCACAAGTGTTCCATCAATTGTTCTTCTGAATTGGTCAACTGCATTGTTCTACGTTTTTAGTATTAACTCTACAAATGTAGAATAATAATTCAATTCTACAACTGTAGAGTTAAAATTTAATTTTTAGGTCTAATTTATAGCGATTTGCGTTAAGGATTGAAATGGAAATCCTTTTTCTTGAAGAGAAAAAGATTGAAATGGAAATCCTGGCCTTGTTGCCTTTGGCGATTTCTTTTAAAGTAAAATGTTGTGCAACAAGGTAACGCCCTAAAACTAAAAATCCGTTCCATCAATGAAGAAGAACGGATTAATAATTTGTGAATTTGCGGTTAACTATTTAGAAAGTTCTACAAAATATTTATAAAATAAAGGAATAGTCTCAATACCTTTCAAGTAATTAAACACACCGAAATGCTCGTTAGGCGAGTGAATGGCATCGCTGTCTAAACCAAATCCCATAAGTATAGTTTTTGATTTCAACTCTTTTTCAAACAAAGCTACAATTGGAATACTTCCTCCTGAACGCACCGGAATGGCTTGAACGCCGAAGGTTTCAGAGTACGCTTTATTCGCTGCTTTGTAACCAATGCTGTCGATTGGTGTTACATAACCTTGTCCGCCGTGATGTGGTGTCACTTTGACTTTTACTGCTTTTGGCGCTATACTCTCGAAGTGATTTTTAAACAATTCAGTTATTTCTTCCCAATCTTGGTTCGGAACCAAACGCATTGAGATTTTAGCGTAAGCTTTACTGGCTATAACTGTTTTTGCGCCTTCGCCTGTGTAGCCGCCCCAAATGCCGTTGACGTCTAAAGTGGGACGAATCGAGTTTCTTTCGTTAGTGGTGTATGCGGTTTCTCCGTAAACATCTTCAATGTCTAAGGCTTTTTTATAAGCTTCTTCACTATAGGGACGCTTGGCCATTTCTGCTCTTTCAGCAGCCGATAATTCTTCTACTTTGTCGTAAAAACCCGGAATGGTAATGTGGTTGTTTTCGTCGTGCATTGAAGCAATCATTTTGGTCAACACATTAATCGGGTTGGCTACAGCACCGCCATATAATCCTGAATGTAAATCGCGATTTGGTCCGGTTACTTCCACTTCTACATAACTCAAACCTCGCAATCCTGTAGTAATACTTGGTTGTTGGTTGGATATCATTCCGGTATCGGAAATCAAAATCACATCGCAACTTAGTTTTTCTTGGTTTCTTTCAACGAACCAGCCTAAACTTTTAGAACCTACTTCTTCTTCACCTTCAATCATAAATTTCACGTTACAAGGAAGTGAATTACTCTGAATCATGTATTCGAAAGCCTTAACGTGCATGTACATTTGTCCTTTGTCGTCGCAAGCACCACGAGCAAAAATGGCGCCTTCCGGATGGATTTCGGTAGTTTTGATTACCGGTTCAAACGGAGGCGAGGTCCATAATTCCATTGGATCCGGCGGTTGCACATCGTAATGGCCGTAAACCAAAACCGTAGGTAAGCTTTTATCAATGATATGTTCCCCGAAAACTATAGGATAACCGGGTGTTTCACAGATTTCGACAAAGTTGCAACCGGCTTTTTCCAGGCTGGCTTTTACGGCTTCTGCAGTGTTGATTACATCTTGGGCATAAGCACTGTCGGCGCTTACTGAAGGAATTTTTAAAAGTTCAATCAGTTCTTCAATAAAACGTTCTTTGTTTTGCTGAACGTAGTTTTTAATATTGTCCATTTTTAGTATTAAATTGTAGTATTCAAATTTACTAAAAAAGACGTTTAAAAAAATTCGTAATTCATAATTCGTAATTAATAATTATATTTATATTTGCAATCTCAATTTTAGCGGGTATGGCGAAATTGGTAGACGTGCCAGACTTAGGATCTGGTGCCGCAAGGCGTGTAGGTTCGAGTCCTATTACCCGCACAGAAAAAGCTCTAACTTTTGTTAGGGCTTTTTTTTTTAGGTTAGTTTTTTGGTTAATAATATGTTTACAGTTTGTTGTTTATGGAACTGTTACATTTTGAAAATTGGATTATTTTTACAACGTCAATGGTAATTTGATGTAAATCTTTTATTCAAATGAAAGGAAAAAAGCTTATGATAACTGTGGTTTTGGCAATTATTGGTTTTGTTTTACTGGCATTATCAGGCTATTTATGGTACCGAAACAATGCCAATTCCATGTCGGCTGAAAAACAAAAACAATTGGAAGAAGCCATCAAGCAAATTGAGGTTTTGAATGCAGAAATAGTAGAGAAGGATAAGATTGTGGATGAAGCAGAGCAAAAATTAAAAAGCCACAAATTTGATGCCTTTACTTTGGCTCCCGGACAAAATATACCCATAGTTGAAATTATAGACAATGATTTAAGCGAAGGCGCTACTGTTGATGAAGGCAACAAAAAAGTGCACAAGCTCATGTACCATCATCAAATTCGTTTTTCCTTGGTCAATGCCGGAAAGAGTGCTATGAAAGACGTGATTTTTTCTATTAAAGACGATTATAATAAAGGGAAAGAGAAGAAGAAAAAATCCAAAGCCGACGCCAGCATTAATTATTTAGGCAAGAAAATAGACGATAATGAAATGGGCGAGTATGAGAATTTTGAAATCCCGACACTCAATTTAAAATCTAAAAAATTACTTTATACCAGTAATCTCCCAAGCAGTTTTGGTGTAGGCGATTATGAGTACCATTTGGTGGTAGAATGGAATCAAGGATTTTACCAAATGTTTATCAAGATAGAAGAAATAGAAGGAAAGCTAAAATACACTTACGAGTTTTTTGATGTCAATGGTAAAACTATTGATTTTAATAATCTTGAAAAAAGCATCAGCAATTAAAAAAGCCGCTCATTTGAGCGGCTTTTTTAATTTATTTTCCTGTGGTAATCCAACGGTTTATTTTTTGCTCCAAAAGCGCTAAAGACATTGCACCCGACTCTAGAACTTTTTGGTGAAAGACTTTAATATCGAAGTTTTTACCCATTTTTTTCTCAGCAATCTGACGCAATTCTAATATTTTTAACTGACCAATTTTATAAGATAAAGCTTGTCCCGGAATGGCCATATAACGCTCAATCTCGGCTATGATACTGGCTTCACTTTCCGCTTCGTTGTCTAATGAATATTGAATGGCTTGCTCACGTGTCCAACCTTTGCTGTGTATTCCTGTGTCTACTACCAAACGGATGGCTCGGTGCATTTCGTTGCCCAACATGCCAAAATACTGGTACGGATCTTTGTACAAGCCCAATTCTTTCCCTAAACTTTCAGTGTACAAAGCCCAACCTTCACCATAAGCACCAAACCAATTGAACTTTCTGAAATCCGGTAGTTGTTGGTTTTCTTGTTGTAACGAAATTTGGAAATGATGTCCCGGAATCGCTTCGTGTAAAAACAAATCTTCATCGCCGTAATAATTGTATTGGGTTACATCGGGAATCGGAACATAAAAAGTGCCCGGTCTGGAACCATCTGCAGCTCCTTGAGAGTATTCGGCACTAGCTGTTTTTTCACGGAATGCTTCGGTTCGTTTTACTTGGAATGCCGTTTTAGGTTGCAAAGCGAAAAATTTGTTCACATTAGGTTTGATGATGTCGTGGATGCGCTCAAAGTTGGCTATCACTTCCTCCGGTTTTTTAAATGGCATTAGTTCTGGCTTGTTTCGAACATGGTCAAAAAACGCAATGATAGTACCATTGAAGCCGACTTGTGTTTTTACTTTTTCCATTTCGGCTTTGATGCGCGCCACTTCTTTTAGTCCAAGTTCATGAATTTCTTCAGGAGTTTTGGTGGTGGTTGTCCATTGCTTAACATATACTTTATACAATTCATTTCCGCCATCAATACTGCCAATACCACTCGTGGTTCGGCAAGCCGGAATGTATTCTGACTTCATAAAAGCAATGAATTTTTCAAATTTCGGATTGAGTTTGGTGTTGATTAATTCAGCATAAGCTTTAGAAAATTTATCTTTTTGCATCTGACTGAAATCAGTCGGGAATTTTTTACAACTCGAGTAGAATAAATGGTCTTCTACTTTAGGCGTAATTAAATCTTGAAACTGCGGGACAATTTTTTCGGCCAACACTTTAGGGATTACCACTTTTTCTTGGAGGCCTTTTTTCATATACACCATCGCTGAGTCGAGCCAAACGGTATAGGCATCCATTCTTTTTAAGAAATTCTGATAATCTTTTTCGGTTTTAAAAGGTTGCGCACTTTCAGCACTGGCGTATTGCCCCATGGTTAAATGCGTTCCCCAAAATTGGTGAATAGGCATTAAATTGGCCTTTTGTTGGAGCAATTCTTTGCCAATTGAAATTTCCCAAACCATGATATCATAACTGTTTTTCTCTTCCTCGGAAAGTGAAGTAGTGTCTACGTTGGTAAGTTGGGTTTCGTATTTTGCATAAAAATCGGCTTGTTTTTTTCGATGTGATTCGGTCATTTCGAAAACCAATTGGTCGTTGAACTGACTTTGCCCGTTTTGTGTGGCATCTAAAGGATTCAACGCATTTTTATCTTCAAAATAGGTTTTGGATATGGTTTTGATGTCACCATTTTTTTCTTCTGATTTACAAGACGTAAAGAATACAGTTAATAAAATGGCGGTTGAAAAATAGTATATGTTTCTCATGATTAATGGTTTAGTGGTAGTAAAACTATTAGTTTTTGTTCAAACGGATTGTTAATAGTATGATAAATTATCCGTGATAAACACGGGAGGCAATGATACGATTTTCTTTGATTTCTAAGACTTCGGCGACCAACATTTCGGGTTCATGATCTACTTTTCGGATGTACTCCATAAAAACCCTGTCTGTATTAGCTGTTAGTGAAGTTACTTTATAATGTAAACTTGGCAACCTGTCAAAGGCATCTCGCCACCATGCGCTTAAAGCATTTTTTCCGGTAACTAAACCATTGGTTTCAGGATGTCTGATTTTGAGTTTCGGACTAAAGTGCGCCGCTTCATCATCGTAAAGCGATAATAATTTTTCGAGGTTATGGGCATTGAATGCTTCAAACCAAAGATGAGCTATAGAGAGGTTTTTTTCTGCTGACATAATTCATAAATAAAAAATCCCAACTAAATGGGATTTTGTTAGGGTAAAGATATACGATTTTAAACGTTTTTCAAATTGATAATTTCCTGTTCGGTTAGGAAACGCCAATTGCCTCGCGGTAAATTCTTTTTGGTTAAACCGGCAAAAGATACTCGGTCGATTTTTAAAACATCATATTTGAAATTTTCAAAAATAGCACGGACTACTTTTACGTTAGGAGTGCGGAGTTTTAATCCGATTTCTGTTTTGGGTTCACCATCGATATAGGAGATTTCGTCCACGAATAGTTTGTGTCCGTCTAAGGTTACACCACCGGCAATTTTTTCTAAGTCTTCAAATTTTAAGTTGCGGTCTAAGCTTACCTGATAAATTTTGGTTGACTTTTGATTGGGCAAACTGAATTTGCGAATCATATCGGTGTCATTGGTAAAAACTAATAAACCGGTAGTGTTTTTATCCATTCTTCCAATCGGTTGGATTTTGGCTTTAGTAGCTGCGCGAACCAATTCGAGTACGTTGCGGTGATCAGCATCGTCTTCGTTGGAAGTGGTAAAGTTTTTAGGCTTGTTGAGTAAAATGTATTCTTTGCGTTCCGGCGTGATTAGTGTTCCGTCGAAGTTTACCACATCGCCGGGTTTGACTTTATATCCCATTTCGGTAATGACTTCACCATTCACTTTTACGTTTCCGGATTGGATGTAAATATCGGCATCGCGACGCGAGCAAATACCCGAGTTGGCGATGTATTTGTTCAAACGAATGTCGTCTGACTTTAACGGTTTCGGAATATTGTTTACCGGCTTAGCGGTTTTTTTGGTACCGGTTGCCTCAGTTGTTGGCTTGGCTTTTTTCGGGCCTTGTGCTCTTTTAGGCATTGGTGGCTTAGGCTTGTTAGAGCTTGGTCGAGTACTGTTAGGACGCGAGCCACCTCTTTTATTATTGCCTTCCTTCTTATTCATAATGCTGTAATTTACTTCCTTCTGTTTGGCCATTTTGGCACAGAATTTCGGCAAAGATACGCATTTCAATGGCTTATACCGCCGATTGTAATGCCGTAGTTTGAATTTAGCCCAGACTGGAACAAACTATCCTTTTTTATTTTAGAAAGATAACCTGATAATGCCTAAAGTAGTGAATAAAAAAGATAGTGTGGAAGGCTGGAAAATGGTTTAGCAATAAGCCCAAGCCTTTCGCTCCTAACGAACAATAGTTTCAACTATTTTTTTGCCGTGAATTAACACTGACGGATCGATGAGCACTATGCAAAATACTCCCGACACTACTAGGAATTTTAAAATGTTGTGCAGTTTTAAATAATCGGGTTTGGCGTTGGATTTCCATAGTTTTTGGAGGAAAAACATCAGGATGATTAAGCTGATATAGAAATAAAGATCCATGTAGCCCACTTCAAAAATTTCGATCAAATAGTAAATCGGAATTAGGGTAGAAGCGGTAAGCGCAGTGATGATTTTTTTGGCAAAATTTTCGCCGTACAACACCGGTATGGTTTTGTAATCATTGGCTACATCGCCTTTGATGTTTTCTAAATCTTTGATCATTTCGCGGATAAGAATAAGCAAAAACAAAAATGTGGCGTGTGCGAATATTTCGGGATACAAATTTTTGTAATAAAGTAAAATGGCAAAAAAGGGCAATACAGCTAAAAACGCTGCTGTAAGATTACCGACAATCGTGATTTTTTTGAGCTTGTGCGAGTAAAACCAAATCAAAAAAATGTAAGTGGAAAAAAACAGTACTGCTCTGAACGATACAAAAAAAGCCAACAAGAAAACCACAAAATTTACCGTAAAATAAACTTGTAGTTTGGTTTTTTGGCTCACCAATCGGTCGAGTTGGGATTTGTTGGGACGATTGATTAAGTCTTTTTTGCTGTCGTAAAAATTGTTGATGATGTATCCCGAGGCAATCGTTAAACCCGTAACCAGTACTATAATAAAAAGATTAAAATCGAGTATCACTTCAAGCGCTCTTTTCTCGGGAGCTAAGATAAATATAGCCGAGAGGTATTGTGCTAACGCGATAATAGGAATGTTGTAACCGCGAACCACAGAAAACATGCTGATGATTTTCAGCAAAGTGTGTTTGGTTTTTCGGCTGAGCATTTTGGGAGAATTAAAATTGGTAAACGACTTCCAATTTATAATCCTTTAGAGATTGTTTTGCTTTTTCTAAATCTTCGGTAAAGCCCAAGATATAACCGCCACCGCCGGAACCGCAAAGTTTTAAGTAGTAATCGTTGGTGTCAATTCCTTTTTGCCATACGCCGTGAAATGCTTCCGGGATCATAGGTTTAAAGTTGTTTAAGACAACCTTAGACAATTGTTTGGTGTTAGCGAATAACGATTTCATGTCGCCACCCAAAAAGTTTTCCACACAAGCATCGGTGTATTTGATGAATTGGGATTTGAGCATTTTACGAAAGCCTTCTTCTTTAAGTTTTTCCATAAAGATATTCACCATTGGAGCGGTTTCGCCTACTATTCCGGAGTCAAGTAAAAACACAGCGCCTTTTCCGGTTGCGCTTTGCGACGGAATGCCGGTGGCTTCAATATTGTCTTTGGAATTGAT
>NZ_JBILQL010000070.1:0-12903 GCF_044373165.1 Flavobacterium sp. | reverse complement strand
TTGGTCCACAAGAGGTTAGAAGACTTATGAATACTATTATAGCGAGGAGTTTTTTCATTTGAATTTTGAAATTTTGAACTTGAAATTTATTTGGAATTTGTTATTTATCTTTTGGAATTTCAACCTGCATTTGCATCAATTGCTCCAAGTAATCGCGTTGATTGGACAATCTCGGGATTTTGTGTTGGCCGCCTAATTTGTCATTTTCTTTGAGCCAATCATAGAATAAATTTTCTCGGGCTACGTTGATTTTGAGTTGGTTCAACGTCATGTTATTGTAGCGTTTGGCCTCGTAATCAGAGTTGACCGCTTGGATGTTTTCGTCTAAAGTTTTTTGGAATAAACCAATGTCTTCCGGTTGTTTTTTAAACTCTATCATCCATTCGTGCGCGCCTTTTTCTTTGCCCTGCATAAATATTGGCGCCACGGTATAATCAATCACTTCACAGTGCAGTGCCGAACAAGTTTTGGCAATAGCCGTATCCGTATTTTCTACCATCAACTCTTCGCCAAAAACATTGATGTGGTGTTTGGTTCTGCCCGAAACGCGAATGCGATACGGACTCAAAGAAGTAAATCGAACGGTGTCGCCTATCATATAACGCCACAAACCGGCATTAGTGGTAATTACCATAGCGTAATTTTTAAACAATTCCACATCAGCCAAACGCACAATCTTTTGATTCGGTGTGCCAAAAGTGTCCATTGGGATAAATTCATAGAAAATGCCGTAATCTAACATTAATAACAAATCGTTGGAGTAATTTAAATCCTGTATGGCAAAGAAACCTTCTGAAGCATTGTAGATTTCGTAATATTTAAAATCAGCTTTTGGTAAAATCTTTTTGTATTGTTCGCGATAAGGTTCAAAACTCACGCCACCGTGGAAATACACTTCCAAATTCGGCCATAAGTCAAATAAGTTTTCTTTACCGGTTTCCGATAAAATTCGGTTTAATAAAACCAACATCCACGAAGGAACACCGGCAAAACTAGTCACATTTTCGGTCTTGGTTTCATTGATGATGGCGCTTAGTTTGCTTTCCCATTCGCTCATCAAAGAGACTTTGTTGCTGGGCGTACTGCTGAATTCGGCCCACATCGGCATGTTTTCAATCAGAATGGCCGATAAATCACCGAAGAACGTATTGTTGTTTTCGTAAATCTGTGAACTGCCGCCGAGACGCAAACTTTTCCCTAAAAACATCTCCGAATTTTCGTTATTGTTCAAATACATGCACAACAAATCCTTGCTGGCTTTGTAATGGCAATCTTCTAAAGCTTCATTGCTAACCGGTATAAATTTGCTTTTGGCATTGGTCGTACCACTCGATTTGGCAAACCATTTGATGGGTGTACTCCAAAAAACATTTTGATAGCCTTTGCGCGTTTCTTCAATCATCGGCTCTAAATCTTCGTAAGAAGAAACCGGAATTCTCTCGGCAAAAGTTTCATAGGATTTGATGCTGTCGAAATCGTATTTTTTTCCCATTACCGTTTCGTCGCAGGTGCGGATTAAATTCATAAGCAACTCATTCTGCACTTCATGCGGATATTTCAGAAACAACTCAATCTGATGAATGCGCTGTTTCAGAACCCAAGAAGCTATAGAATTGATAATTGGAAATGGCATAATTTAGAATTGGGAATTATGAATTACGAATTAGGAGTGATAACTTTACCAAATATAAGAAATAATTTTAAGAATAAAAGATGACTTACGAAGGGGTTTTAACCAAAATGCAAACCGAATTCTCCAATCCAATTCAATATTATTTGGTGTTTGAGAATAGTTTTTTAAGCTTGAATCAGTTGTTAGACAAATCGCTTGAAATTTCTTTCCAAGGCTATCAATGTTTGAACTGCGGTAAAAAGAAAAAGATTTTCCGTCAGGGATTTTGCTACGATTGTTTTATGAGTTCCGCTGCGGCAGGCGATTGGATAATGAAACCCGAATTGAGTACAGCTCATTTAGACATCGAAGACCGCGATTTAGAATACGAAAAGAGAGTTCAATTACAACCGCATATAGTATATTTAGCCTTGTCGAGCGAGGTAAAAGTTGGCGTGACCCGAAAAACCCAAGTGCCTACCCGTTGGATTGACCAAGGCGCTGTGCAAGCGATTCCGATTGTAGAAGTGCCGAATAGGTATTTGGCTGGTATTACCGAAGTCGCTTTAAAAAACCATTATGCTGATAAAACCAATTGGCAAAAAATGCTCAAGAACGATGTGCCCGAAGTAGATTTGATGGCGGAAAGATTAAAACTAGAAAATCTGATTCCAACCGAAGTACAGGCATTTTTTAATCCGAACAAAGAAGATTTATACGAATTGCGATATCCTGTTTTACAATATCCGAATAAGGTTAATAGCCTCAATTTAGATAAATTACCTAATTTCTCCGGAAAATTAACCGGTGTAAAAGGCCAATACCTGATGTTTGAAGACGGAACGGTTTTTAACGTTCGAACGTTTGAAGGTTATGTGGTGAAAATAAACATTTAAAAATAAACCCTTTCTTTTGGAAAGGGTTTTGTTTTTATTGTGGAGTATCTGTTTTCGGCGCCTCTTTTTTCTTTTTGTTCCAAAGTCCTTTCAACAAGTCGTTGGCTTTGGTTTGTACATCTTTCTTGACATCGGTTTTGGTAGTGTCATTTTTAGGTTTGGTAGCGTTAGAGATCACACTGTTCAAAGCCTCTTTTCCGCCCGAAATAAACTTGTCTTTTTGTTGTTTGACTAAGTTATTCACTAACGAAGTAGTAGCTTGTTTCACATCGGTAGTCACTTTTGGATTGGAAAAACTACCGCCTAAAATGGCGTTAATCGGTACATTCTCTACTTTTTTGGCATCCGCCGGAGATAATTTGGCAATCAAATTGTTGGCTTCAGTTCCTAAATATTTAGCGGGAACATCTAATTTCAAATTGTAGTTCATGTTTTGGTCAAAACCATGGGTTCCGCCAACCGTTACTTTGATGTCTTGGTATTTTAAATCAAATGGTTTTACGTTTACTTTTCCATCTTTGAAAGTCACCGCCGCTTTTAAATCGTTGAGGTTTAGTTTTTTCAAATCCACAAAATTCAGTTTGTCATCCAAAGCCGTCAGCAAGGTTGAGTTGCTAGAATTTACTGTAGTTGAAAGCAATTGTCCCAACAAGTCGCCCGATAAACTGTTCAAGTCAGGCGTCATTTCGGTAGCGTTCAAATTACCTGATATTTTGATTTTGGAGTTCAATTTTCCGTTGATTACTCCGGCAATCGGGGCTATTTTTTTCATCATGTCTAATTGGGTAAAGGTTTGCATGATGTCGACACTGTTCAATCCCAAATCCATGTTGAATTTCGGTGTTTTTTCTTTGGTTGATACATCACCGTTAAACGCAATTGAGCCACCGAAAATGTCTGTTTTTCCGTTTTCTAAAGTTGCTTTTTGGTCTTTGATGATTACTTTGCCCGAAACGTTTTTCAAAACCAAATTGTCATACAAAACCGTATTGGCTTTAGCCGTCAACGAACAGTTTAAAAAGGCCGGGATTTTCATCGGTTCGCTCGCTTTGTTTTCTTTGGTTGTAGAAGTTTCAGTCGTCATAAAATCACTAACCGCCAACTGATTGGAATTCAAATTGAAGTTACCTTTCAGTTCTTGGTTTTTGAAAACAAAACCGTAGAAGTTCTCCAACACACCATTGACTGCCAAATCGGTTTTGCCGGTTACCGCATTGAATTGTTTTAAGTTCACACGACTTGGATCGAATGAAACTAGTGCGCGACTGATTTTCATGGTTTTGCCGTTCTCATCGGTGTAATTAAACCCGGTTAAGTCAATCGTTCCCGCATTTTTGATTCGGGCGTAATCGCTTTTTTCCACCGATTGCATGTCGAATTCGGTTTTGACATCTGCCTTTAAAACGCCGGTCAACGGTTTGTCTAATTTTACCGGATAGGCTTTGGTCACATTGGACAAATTAATTGTGCCTTTCAATTCGGCATTTACCAGGGCATTTTCGGCTATGTTTTTGATATTAGCCTTGGCATTAAATACGTCTTGGTCAATTTGAAACGAGAGCTTGTCCAAATTCACATAAGTATCGTTCAACACACCGGTTTCATTGATGATTTTGGTATCGATGATAATATTTTTAACCGATTTCGGCATATTAGCATATTGGAAAGAAGCGTTATTTGAGGCAATATCGATGTTGAATTTAGGTACTGTAGTATCGGTTAGTTTTCCTTTAGCAAAACCGGTTACAGTAAAATCGCCGCTGGTTGTTACCTCTTTCAAATTGGCGGCATATTGCGCCGGAATCAATCCCAAGAAGTTTTTAAAGGACGAAGTCGGTGTTTGAAAAGTCAAATCATACACTTGTCCGTCTTCAACCATTTGTATAAATCCGTCAAATTTTAAAGGCAATTCGTTGATTTTGGCTTCGTTTTTCTTAAAGGTGTATTTGCTTTGGTCTAAATCGATTCCCAAAATGGCATCCAATGAAATCGCTACGTTGTTCATGTAGTTGACTTTGTCCATATCGAGTGAAACCTTGGTTGTGGTTTTGGTTACCAAGTCTAATTTGGAAGCGGCAAAATCACCTGTTCCTTCATGGTTGATGCTGTCTAAAACCATTTTAATTTTGGAACGCTCATCGTAGTATTTGAACTTAAAGTTTTCCACCGAATATTCTTTGATGGTCAACGAAAGCGGTTTGCTTTTGCTGTCCTGACTTGGTTTTTCCTCTTTCAAAGCGATATCGAAATTACCAACGCCATCTTTGTTAAAAATGATGTTGATTAAACCGTTTTTAGAATCGATACCGTCAATTTGCATTGGTTCGTTTTCGCTGTTGAACAATTGCCCGATGGACATTTTTAAATTCAGTTCTTCAAAAGCTACTAAAGTGTCACCTTCAAACGGTGCTTTGTTAATGATAGTCAACTGCTCTATAGTTACACTTGCATTGGGAAAGTTTTTAAACAAACTCAAATCGGCATCAGAGAAAGCCACTTTGGCATCCACTTTTTCATTGATGGCTTTTTCAATTTTGGCTTTGATTTGGTCTTTAAAGAAATACGGAATGGCAAAAGCGGAAACCACTAATAGCAACAAAACAATTCCGACAATTTTCAGGATTTTCTTTAACATAATGTGATAGATTTAGTTACGCATTGGCAAAACAAAAATAATGCCTTTTCGGCACAAAGCGGTTACTAATTATAGAAGTTTTATGATTTTGTGCCAAATGGATTGTTGAGAAATTGTTATTAACAGTCGGTTGGTTTTTGCCTTTATTCTGAAATAGTTTTAGTTAATTTGTGCTTCTATGAATAAGCAGCATCAAGTCATTTTATCTTTAGGCACCAATCAAGGCAATCGTCTCGAAAATATTGAGCGTTGTATTGAGGACTTGCATAAGGAAGTTGGTACGATCATCCGAGTTTCTAAACTTTATGAAACACCATCATGGGGTTTTGAAAGTGAACCATTTTACAATTGTGCAGTGATTATGAATACGCACAAATCGGCACACCAAATCTTGGAAGAAGTACTGTTGTTGGAAGAAGCTTTGGGCAGGGTTAGAGAAACCGTTGAAGGTTACCAAGCCCGAATGATTGATATAGATGTGATTGCTTTTGATGAAGAAATCATTGCGTCTGATAAATTGCAAGTGCCACATCCTCAAATGCAGAATCGCTTGTTCGTGTTGTTGCCGATGCGTGATTTAAACCTCGATTGGCGCCATCCGATTTTACAAAAATACTTGCACGAATTGTTGGTTTTGTCAGAAGATAAAAGCAATTGTAAAGTGGTTCAGAATTTGGAAATCCCGATGGACAAAATCAAGTTAAATCATTTTAACTACATCGCTATTGAAGGCAACATTGGAGCCGGAAAAACCACTTTGACGAATAAATTAGCCGAAGATTTTAATGCGAAAACCGTATTGGAACGTTTTGCTGATAATCCGTTTTTGCCTAAGTTTTATGAGGATCAAAGTCGGTATGCGTTTCCCTTGGAGATGTCTTTTTTGGCCGACAGATACCAGCAAATTTCTGATGATTTAGCGCAGTTTGATTTGTTCAAGGATTTTATCGTAGCGGATTATCACATTTTCAAGTCGTTGATTTTTGCGAAAGTAACGTTGGCTGAAGACGAATACCGCTTGTACAAAACCATGTTTGACATCATCTATAAAGAAATGCCTAAGCCTGATTTGTACATTTATTTGTACCAAAGCACCGAAAGACTTTTGGCCAACATCAAAACCCGAGGGAGAAGTTATGAGCAAGAAATTCCGGCGGAGTATTTAGAAAAAATCAACAACGGATATTTGGATTACATCAAATCGCAAAAAAACCTGAATGTTTTGATTATCGATGTGACCAATCGTGATTTCTTAAACAACCAAGAAGACTATGTTTTTGTTTTGGAAGAAATCCGAAACAAGATACAGTAGTTATCGCTTCATCGCAAAATGTCCTCTGGTTTCTGGCGTCATACCGTCAAATTTAGCCACAAACCAATAATCTGTTGAGGGCAAATACTGTCCGTTATATGTGCCGTCCCATGATGGGTTAGAGTTGTTTAATACGCAGATTAATTTCCCGAAACGGTCAAATATTTTAACTTCGGCATTCGTAAAAAAGGATAGCCCTTTGATGTGCCATAGATCGTTAAAGCCATCATTATTTGGGGTAAAAAAGGCAGGAATGGAGATAACTACAAAAGGTTTTTGGTCATCACCACATTGGTTGGGTTCTATAACATAAGCCATATAAAATCCGCCTTCGTTCACAGTAAAGGTATTGGAGTTTTGATAGTTGATTCCGTCTAAAGAATATTGGAAATTCCCATTTTGAACTGTTTGAATGGTAACTTCTAAATCATTGGTTATAACGCTTGAAATTATCGGATCCGGGTGGTAAACCAAGGTGAAGTTTTTGGTTTTTGTACAACTACCGGGAGCCGGCGTTGTTACCGTAACCGAATAACTCGTTTGACCGTCGGAGAGTATATTTTGACTAGTAGCACCATTTGACCATAGATAAGTCATGTTAGGATTTCCGGCGTCTAAAAGGATGTTGTCTCCTTCACACAGTTCAATGGTTTCATCGGTCAAAATCGGTACAGAAAACACTTGGATGTCAATGGCTATTCTGTCAGACAAGCAGCCATTAAAATCGGCTTCAATATAAAAAGTTGTGTTTTGACTGATATTGGCTGTAGAAAAATTGGTCCCCGAAAAAAAAGGTGTGCTTTGAGTTGGACTTTCATACCAATTTAAAATCCCTGAAGTAGTTTGTACTTGAATTATTTCCTGATTTCCCTCACAAATAGTGTAAGATGAAGTATAGGTTAGTTGAGGTTTCGGAATTACCGATGCGGTTACAGCTACCCTAGAATTGGTTATGCAGCCACTTGTAAATGCCGCGGCATAAAATACTGTGGTTGTATTGATGATTGGTGTAGTCAACGAGTTTCCGCTCCCTAAAAAATTCCCTCCGGTTGGCGCGTCATACCAGTTAACGGTTCCTGTACTGGATGTTGCTTGTAGTACTACTACTCCGGAGCCGCAACGTGTTGCAGTAGTGGTTGAAGTAATAGAAGCAATGATTAGCGAAGTGCTTGTGGCGATATTTAAAATCGGGTCGCCCGGCATTCCGCCATATTCAACAATGTATCCTTTGGGTTGATAGTCTCCGCTAGTTGAACCGGTGTTGGATAAATCATTCCAAGATCCTGTAATACCTACTCCAGGTGCAGTTACGTGTGCATAATCTTCATCGCCGGCACTATTCGGTTCTCCGGTATTCCAAAAAGCAAAATTTGGCGTAAAACCGGTGAAATTTCCATTCCAAAAAACAGTGCCATTTTCAGGTCCGGTCATCCATTTCCAAACGCCTTCTGTTTGTTCGTCGCTACCGCCAATCCAGCCTGCGCCGGTGGTTTGCTCTCCTGCAATTTGGGCCTCTTCTGCAGAAGTAATGGTGGCTAAATAGCCTTGCAATCCGTAATAGGTGCTGTTTTCTGCGGCTGTTTTGGCGGCAGACCAAGTAATGCCGATGTTAGGAACATATAAATAATAATGACCATTGGAAGGAAGGTAATTGGCCTGGCCAACGGTTATGGAAAAATTTCTAATCCCAGAAGGATTGGTTGCACTTGAGGAAAATTCAATGTCTTCAATAGCAGCTATTAATTGGGTGTAGGTTGGTTGCCCACTTACTCCGCCTAATGTAAGAGTTCCGGTTGTTGCATTCCAAAGCGTACTAATATTTGGATGTGTTCCTGTAAGTGTTAACAAGTCTGCGCCAAGATCATACCCCGAGGAAATTTGAATATAAATAGCATCAATACCGATATCATCAGGGTCGGTGATGGACATGCTAGTCACAATTTTCATCGATGTTCCCGGACAATAGTTTTGATTGCCGGTGGCTATTAGTGTTGGCGCAATATTAGTTGTAGGTTGTTGCAGAGCAATATTTTTAGCTTTAGTATGGCTAGAGTTTAAGCCAAGAAGTAGAATCAGCCAAAACAATAAAGTGCTCTTTTTCATTTTATAAAAGTAAATAAAACACTATTATTTTAAAGATCAAACATTCTTAAAAGGAAGTTAAAAGCGCAACTTTTGAAACAAGTCCCAAATTACAATTCCGGCACTTACGGAAATGTTTAGCGAATGTTTAGTGCCCAGTTGTGGGATTTCGATAGCGCCATTACAGAGCGCAATAGCCTCTTGTGATACACCATATACTTCATTACCAAATACTAAGGCATATTTTGTTTCTTTTTGCGGTTTGAAATCTTGTAGAAAAACAGCATTTTCCACTTGTTCAACCGCAAAGACCTCGACGCTGTCTTTTTTAAGTTGGGCAATAACCTCTGTTACATTTTTTTGATATTCCCAAGCTACAGTTTCGGTGGCTCCTAAAGCCGTTTTGTGAATTTCTTTGTTTGGTGGAATCGCTGTTATACCACACAAAAATATTTTTTCAATCAAAAAAGCATCAGCCGTTCTGAAAACTGAGCCAATATTGTGTAGACTTCTGATGTCATCGAGGATTATGATAATCGGAGTTTTATCGGCTTGTTTGAAATCGGTAATCGATTTGCGATCTAATTCTTTATTCTCAAGCTTTCGCATCTTTTTTTATTTTATAAAATTCGACCTTCGGTCGTATATCGCAAAGATATTCAAAAAAAAAGTCCCGACTAATCGGGACTCTTTCGAATTTATAATTAAGTACAATTAACTTTTTGTAGGCTCAACTTTTGTTTCAGCAGGTAAAACATTTCCTTTGATAGTCAAAACTTTTGTTTCTTGACCTACTGCATTTGATTTTACAGTTACTGTTTTTGTAAAAGGCTGTCCTGCTCTTGAAGTATCATATTTCACTCCAATTACACCTCTTTCTCCCGGTTGGATTGGTTTTTCCGGTTTAGAAGGAACGGTACAACCGCATGAACCTTGAGTGCTTTCAATGATTAACGGTTTAGTACCATTGTTTACAAATACAAATTCTCTTTTACCGTCAGAGTTTGCAGGAATGGTTCCGTAATCTAAAGTTTCGTTTTCGAATAGCATTCCCGGTCCGTCAACTTTAGGAGCTTCTGTTTTTGTAGCCACTTTTGTAGCTACTTTTTTTGCCGTTTGCGCATTGGTAGTTGTAACACCAAAAGCAACTAAGGCAGCAAGTAAAATTATTTTTTTCATGGTATTATGTTTTTAAGTTTCTGAAGCAAATCTATCCAAAATATAAAACCGATACTTTTTTTTTGCCTTAATATTAAATTAATTTTTTTTGACTCAGCAAATCGGTCTAAAATATTTAAATTCGCTTTCTTATTAAAATTTAAATCGAAATCCATTGTCAGCCAAAGAGACCAAAGCCAAGGAAACGCCTTTAATGAAGCAATACAACGAGATAAAAAACAAATATCCCGATGCTTGTTTGTTATTTAGAGTAGGCGATTTTTATGAAACTTTTGGAGAAGATGCGATTCGTGCTTCTAAAATATTAGGTATAGTTTTAACTAAACGTGGCGCCGGTTCAGAAACGGAAACCGCTTTGGCAGGATTTCCTCATCATTCTTTGAATACCTATTTGCCAAAATTGGTCAAAGCCGGATTGCGTGTGGCCATTTGCGACCAACTGGAAGATCCTAAAATGACAAAAACCATTGTAAAGCGCGGGGTGACCGAATTGGTAACGCCGGGAGTTTCGATGAATGATGAGGTTTTGCATTCGAAATCAAATAATTTTTTGGCTTCGATTTATTTTGGAAAGAAACAATTAGGTGTTGCTTTCTTGGATGTTTCTACAGGTGAATTCCTAACTGCTCAGGGCAATGAAGAATACATAGACAAGTTGTTGCAAAATTTTAGTCCGAGCGAGATTTTAATTCAGAAAAATAATAAGGGCCAGTTCAAAGAAGCTTTTGGCGAAGATTTTAATGTTTTTTATTTGGAAGATTGGGTTTACAAAGAAGACTATGCGGTTGAAACTTTGCAAAATCATTTTCAAACCAATTCTTTAAAAGGTTTTGGGGTTGAAGAATTACAAGACGGCATTATTGCTTCGGGAGCCATTCTCTATTATTTATCTGAAACACAACACAATAGGGTTCAGCACATCACTAATATCCAGCGCATAGCTGAAGACGCTTATGTTTGGATGGATCGATTTACGATTCGGAATTTAGAATTGTACCACAGTCATTCTCACAATGCTGTGACGCTTTTGGATGTAATCGACAGGACACTTTCACCTATGGGTTCAAGATTGCTGAAACGTTGGTTGGCTTTGCCTTTGAAAGATATCAATAAGATAAGAGGTCGTCATGAAGTAGTTTCTTATCTTAAAGAGAATCAAGAAATTCTTCAAAAGATGCAATACCAAATCAAACAGATTTCCGATTTGGAACGTTTGATTTCAAAAGTGGCTACCGGAAAAATTTCACCACGGGAAGTCATTTATCTCAAAGAATCCTTGGATGCGATTATTCCGATAAAGACAATCGCACTCGAAAGCCAACAGGAAGCCGTTCGCGTTATCGGTGATAATTTGCATGCGTGTGATCTGCTTCGCGAAAAAATAAAAACCACCTTAAATCAAGATTCGCCTGTTTCGATAGCCAAAGGCAATGCCATCGCCAAAGGAGTTCATGCCGAATTGGATGAGTTGAGAAGCATTGCGTTTTCCGGGAAAGAATATTTGGAAGGGATTGAAGCCAGAGAATCGGAAAGTACCGGAATTTCTTCGCTTAAAATATCATTCAACAATGTTTTTGGCTACTATATTGAAGTTAGAAATACACATAAAGATAAAGTACCGGCTGAGTGGATTCGCAAACAGACCTTGGTCAATGCCGAAAGATACATCACAGAAGAGCTCAAAGAATACGAGACCAAAATTCTAGGGGCCGAAGAAAAAATCCACCAAATTGAAAGCCATTTGTTTGAACAATTGGTTATTTGGATAGGCACTTATATTAAACAAGTACAGTTAAACGCCAATTTGGTAGCCCAACTGGATTGCTTGACTTCTTTTGCGCAATTGGCGATGGAGAATGATTATGTATGTCCCGTTTTAGACGAAACTTTTGAATTGGAAATTACCAATGGTCGTCACCCTGTGATTGAAAAGCAATTGCCGGTTGGTGTTCCTTATGTAGCCAATGATGTTTATCTCGATAGAGAAACGCAACAGTTAATCATGATTACCGGGCCGAATATGTCTGGTAAGTCGGCAATATTAAGACAAACCGCTTTAATAGTGTTGTTGGCGCAAATGGGAAGTTTTGTGCCTGCGGAAAAAGTAAGAATGGGTGTGGTGGATAAAATTTTTACTCGAGTTGGCGCCAGTGATAATATTTCGATGGGCGAATCTACTTTTATGGTTGAAATGAACGAAACGGCTTCCATATTGAATAATATATCAGATAGAAGTTTGGTTTTGTTGGATGAAATTGGTCGTGGCACGAGTACTTACGACGGTATTTCAATCGCTTGGGCTATAGCTGAGTTTTTACACGAAAATCCGGCAAGACCTAAAACACTTTTCGCAACGCATTATCACGAGTTGAATGAAATGAGTGAATTGTTGCCGAGAATTCAGAATTATAATGTTTCTGTAAAGGAGTTAAAAGACACCGTTCTTTTTATCCGAAAGTTGGTCAAAGGCGGTAGTGCTCACAGTTTCGGAATTCATGTAGCTAAAATGGCGGGAATGCCGCAAATGGTGATTCAGAAAGCTCAAAAATTATTAAAAAAACTCGAGAAAAACCATTCCAGCGAGGCGCTCAATACGATTAAATCGGTGAAAGACGAAATGCAACTTAATATTTTCAGTATGGATGATCCATTATTGGAAGAAATAAGGGAAGACATCCTAAATTTAGATATTAATACTTTGACACCGGTGGAAGCTTTAATGAAGCTCAACGAATTGAAAAGAATGTTGTTGAAAAAATAATTTATCACTTGATTTTGTTAATCAGGGAATTAGATTTTCAAAACATTTTTTTCTAAAAAAAGGTTTGTATAATTCAATTTTAGTATTACATTTGCATCCGCAATACGGTATAAGTATTGTGGTTCTTTTTAAATTTGATATGCGAAAATAGCTCAGTTGGTAGAGCGTCTCGTCTTTGAGACGAGACCAAGGTTGAGTTATTTAAAAAAAAATTAAACGCGAAAATAGCTCAGTTGGTAGAGCGCGACCTTGCCAAGGTCGAGGTCGCGGGTTCGAGCCCCGTTTTTCGCTCAACATCTAATACGCTCGGATGGTGAAATTGGTAGACACGCTGGACTTAAAATCCAGTGAACAGCAATGTTCGTGCGGGTTCAAGTCCCGCTCTGAGTACAAAAGCCTCTAACATAGTTAGAGGCTTTTTTGTTT